>JACQWZ010000006.1 GCA_016209005.1 Candidatus Kuenenbacteria bacterium | reverse complement strand
CGTAAGTCCTGAATATTAAAATTACACAATGTAATTAAATTATTATATCTTTAATTTTATGAAATTTCAAAACGAGGGGGTAAAGTTTTATACCAAAGTTAGCAGCAGTTAATTGTTAATTGTTAATTGTTAATTGTTAATTGCATTTTGTTAATTGATTTTTTATGGCTACAGAGGCTCAAATTATAAAATCAAAGAGATCATTAATTAAACCGAAATATTCTACAAGAAAAGTTCGGCGCTGTTGGCGTTGCGGGAGAAAGCATGGATATATGAGAAAATTTGATTTGTGCAGAATTTGTTTTCGTGAATTAGCCAATAAAGGCGAAATGCCAGGAATTAAAAAATCTAGCTGGTAAATTTAATCAACCAACAATTAACAATCAACAATTAACAAGTACTAAAAAATCAAATTTTAAAATATTAAATTTTAAAATTTAGAACCAGATAAAATTGAGGAGATAAGATGGTTTAAGATAGATAACTTGCCAGAAAATCTAACCCAAACAACCAAAGAACCAATTAAAGAATATTTAAAAATCTTATAAAATAATTAATTTTAGATTCATAATTTTGATTTTTTACTTTTTATTTTTTATGATTAAAAAAATTAAGAAAAGAATAACTTGCATTGTAATTAGTGTTTTTTTTGTTTTTATTTTATTTCCATGTTTGCCAGTTAGGGCGCAAGAACAAACAATAAATATTTCTCCAGTAGTTCAGTTAATTTCTTATCGAAATATTTATGGAAAATATGTAGAAATGTTAGGCTGGGGAAGCGCTTCTATTATTAATAAAGAAGGGGTTATTATTTCTAATAATCATGTAGTTGATGATGGCAAAGGCAAACTTGCAACTGCTTTTAGTGTTTGCCTTACTAAAGTGCAAGGCCAAAGACCTGTTTGCGATTATACTGCCACTCTTATTAGTCGCGACGATAAATTAGATATTGCTCTTTTAAAAATTGATCCACAAGATATTAATGGACAAAAAGTTGATTATTCTCAATTTCAAACAATTAAACCAGACTTTAATTATGTTCCAAAAACTCAAGATGAAATTGTTTTAATTGGTTATCCTTGGATTGGCGCCGACACAATTACTGAAACTAAAGGTATTGTTAGCGGAGTTATGGAATATAATAATTATCAATATATTAAAACTGATGCTTTAATCGCTGGAGGAAATTCTGGTGGCGCAATGATTAATTCTCAAGGTAAATTGATTGGTATTCCAACTTTTTCCATTAGCGACTGGGGAAGTGGTATGGCTTATGGTCTTTATCTTAAAGAAGCGCAAAAATTTATTGAAGAGAATATTAATAAACAAGTACAAAGCAAGGCTATTTTTTTTGATTTTCCTAATTATCAAAAAAATATTGATCAGATTAATAAAAATCAAGCAATTACTGATGATTTATTTAATTTTAAATTTGATCCAAAATACGAAATAAAAAATTATATTCCAAATCGTTTTTTACAATTAAGCACTAAAAAAATGCAAGATATCGCAATCAATAATTTAACAATTGAATTATTGTCTTTGCCATTAATTACAAATAACAAACATTTTCTTTACTATGCTAATAATTATGGCGGTTATTTTTATGACGAGCAAAATCAAAAATTAATAGAGAAAAAAATCAATGGATTAACATTTTATACCCCAATTTATAAAAACGATGTTTCGCAAGGCGACACTAATTGGAGTAATTTTTATTTTACTCAATTTTCTCCTAATTCTTGGTTAGTAATTAATCTTGAAGCTCCAACATGGGATGAAAAAAATAATAAAAAAATTAAAAAAGAAATAGAAGATATTTTAGTAAAAATTTTTTTCAAACAAGAAAACAAAAATGTTTTAGTTCCAAATTTTGATTTGCCAGCTCTTAATTTAAAAATCAAAAAAGATTTTATGATTGCTAATGATCGCGAAGGTTTTTATCGACAATTTTTTGGTAATTTATATGAATATTTCAATATTAATTTACAACAAAAAGATATTTACAACGGTAAAGGAAAAACCGCTCAAGAAATATATAAAGTAGAAACTCAAGACATTAATCAAGAATATAAATCTCTTATTAATTTAAAAGGTCACCAAGGTTATATTTTTTGTGAAGGTTTAAATGTTTCTCCTTATAGTTATAATGTTCCTTTTTCTTTTAATTATTATTCTTACATTTACTCGGATGAAAATGGCTTGACTTTACCGGAAATGAAAAATTGTTATTTAAGAATTATTGATGGTATCACTGATCAAAACCAAGAAGAATATTTTTTAAATATTAATTTCAAAGCCTCTAAAAATAATATAAGTAAATATTTAACTGAGCTTAATCTTTTTTTAACCAATACATTAGAACTAGCGCCTATTAATCAAGGCGAAACAAAATTAGTTAATATTTATAAAGATTTAATTACTCTCAAATATAATGATTTAGAAAATCAAACTCAAGAATATAGAGAAAATCTTCGTTTATTAATTAAATATAAACTGCTTGCCAATGAAAAAAAATTCACTGGCGAAAAACCAATGAAATGGCAAGAAGTTTTACCTCTTTATTTAAAAGCAAATTATAATATTGATTGCGCTAAAATTTCTGAAAAAAAATGCAAAAGCGCTGATTCTGCTTGTCTTTTAAAAAATTGTAAATCAGTTTTAGCTGAAAAGAATATTAATTGGCACGATTTTTTTGTTAATAAAATGAAAATTAAACTTAATAGCTATATTCCTCAAAATAAATTTGATACTTTTAAAAAGATTGTTTATTATCAGCTTGCTGATGTCAATCTTAATGATTGGTCAGATAAGGCTTTAGAGCAATTTACAAACACTTTAAACGAAAAACAAAATGCAGATAATTTAGAAAAAATTAAAACTTTTGATAATGCTATTTATAGCAAAAGAAAAATTACTTTATCAGATATTGGTATGAATTCCTCTTCTTTTTATTCTTATCAATATCCTATTTTTTCTCCAAAAAAAGGCATTATCTGGCAAAAATCATTAAATGATCAACAACAAGATTTTAATCAAGATAAGCCATTTTTTAACCAAGAAAAAAATAATATACAAAAACATAAACAAAACAATGAGGATATTTTTAATAAATGTTTTCAAAATAAAAAAAATAATATTTTGTCTTGTTTGACTAAATTCGTAAAAGAAACTATTAAAATTAATCAGGAAGAAAAAGATATAGAAAATTCTTATTCTATTTTAACTAAAGCTAATTTCTATAACCATATTTTAAATGATATTGATCTAGGTCTTTTTGATTCTGAATTAGCAAAGAAAAAAGATGTTATTATTGAAAGTGAAAATGATAATTTAAAATTTTAAAATATTAAATTTTAAAATTTAGAACTAGATAAAATTGAAGAGATAAAATGGTTTAAGATAGATAACTTGCCACAAAATCTAACCCAAACAACCAAAGAACCAATTAAATAATATTTAAAATTTTGCAATAAAAAGATATTTTTTGCTCAACTTAGCCTTAAATAGATATAATTTTTTAACTATTACGCAATATATTTAATAAATATGAAATTAATAAAACAAGAAAAATTAGATAAAGAAATAGTAGAAAAATTTTCGTATAATTTTGATTTAATTGATGATGGATTATTTTTAATAGAAATAATCGCTTCGGCTAAAAGTTGGTGGCAGAATTTAAAAATAATTTATTATAAATAACAGAAATGCAAAAATTTTCTTAAATTTTTGTCTATTTTAAAAGGTGACAGTCACCTTTTAACCTTTCAACCTTATGAATATTATTAATTTTATTTCCAATCTAGATTATACGATTATTGCTATTATTTCCGCTTTATTTGGAGCAATGGCAAATGTATTAGCTAGAGTACTTCTAAAAAACGTTAAGAGCTATAATGTTATGGGGCTAAGTTTTCTAATGGTAGGTTCCACACTTCTTATGTTAGCTCCTCTTTTCTATCATTTTAATCCAAGCTGGACGACCATTGGTTTACTTTATCTTATCGGTATAATAGATGCGGCAGCAAATTATTTTTACTTTAAGTCATTTGAGAAATCAGAAGCAAGCGTAGCTTCATCTATGCTAGCGCTTGCTCCAATTATTACATTTATTGGAGCCTTTATTTTTTTGGGCACGCAAACATCACTTTCTAAAATTATTTTAGCAATTCTAATTATGACAGGAATAATAATTCTCTCGAATGATTTTTCTAATTTTTCTAGTGGTTATAAAAAATTAAATGAATTTCATAAAATTAGTATATTTTCACCAATAATGGCGTCAATATTTTTTGGTATTTCGTCTATCCCTTCAAAAATCCTATTGTCAAATCTTTCAGCAATAAATGCCCCAACTCTTTATATATTTCGCGCAACTATCATAGGTATGGTCCATTCATTTTTATGAGACCTAATCTGCAAAATTTAAGATTAAAAGAATATAAACTTATATGGTTTCAGGGTGTTCTAGCTATTTTTACTTGGGTTTCATTTTATTATGCCCTTTCAAAAGGAAATCCTGGCATAACAATAACTTTGGCTAATACAACTCCTATGTTTACAATTCTTCTTGGCGCTCTATTATTAAGAGAAAAAATTACTAAAAAAAATAATTTCAGTAATTTTGATTCTCTTGTTTTCGGTGTTAATGATTTTTTCTTAGGGCGACAAACCCTAAAATAATAATTTATGAGCAAAAAACCTATAATTATAACATTAAATGGTCCGCCTAATGATAAATATGCTAATAATGTTTGGGATATTTATACACGAGGGATTGATAAAAGAAGCAAACCTCCATTGAAATTATGGTTTATTTTTGCGCCACTCATTTTTATTTTATTATCAGGAATTTTTTGGGTTTATAATAATCAGGGCAGAGTGTTTTTTAGCTATCATGAAAAAGAGAAGGGTCAATGGCTGTGCGACAATGGATCATGGCTTGATGTTGCCGTTTTAAACGGTCTTAAAATTAAAAAAGTAAAAATTAATGAAATTCAGGAAATTAAAGGAGATTGTGTTGGTCTTAAAAAAGGAAGTTTAAAATATTCTTATGTTGATTTAGATAATGATGATAAGAAAGAGATTGTACTTGATAGCCGATGGGATAATGGTAATATTGTAAAATATTTTTTAAAAATAAAAGAAAATAAATTAGCTTTAATACCGATTAATGGTTTATATATATGGTTATTCTAATAGTTTAAATGATGAAGAAATGTATTTAAACTGGAAAGACAAACAAAATAGATATACTTTTGTCACTGAAGCCATAGTGCATTATTCAAACGCGCCACATATAATTTTTCGCAATTTTTATCATTTTAATAATAAGAGTGAAATTGAGCTTTATCGACGAGAAACTGAAGAGCTTACCGACAGTATTTCAAAAATTGGAAAAATTACAGAAATGCCATTATAAAATTTGAGTTTTGTTTTGTTAGTTAGCAGACTTAAAAATTTTACTTATTATATTTTTTAAATTTTTACTTTTTACTTTTTACTTTTTTTTATGACTGATCCAATCGCGGACATGTTAACTAGAATTCGAAACGCTTTAGCTGTAAAAAAAGAAGAAATATTAATGCCTTTTTCCAAGGTCAAATTTAATATTGCTAAAATTTTAGAAGAAGAAAAATTAATACAAAAGGCGGAAAAAACTAATTTACTTTCCGAAATAGACGAAAAAGAGAAAAAACAAAGAGAAAAAATTAAAACCAATTTTGATCAACTTAAAATTAGTTTAAAATATGATAAAGAAGGCAATTCTATAATTAGAACATTAAAAAGAATTAGCAAACCCGGATGTCGCATTTATACAACTAAAGATGATCTGCCTTGGGTTTTAAATAATTTTGGTATTGCTATTATTTCCACCTCGCAAGGATTAATGACCAATAAAGAAGCAAGAATAAAAAAATTAGGAGGAGAGGTTATGTGCGAAATATATTAATCAATTAACAATTAACAATTAACTGCTAACTTTGGTATAAAACTTTACCCCCTCGTTTTGAAATTTCATAAAATTAAAGATATAATAATTTAATTACATTGTGTAATTTTAATATTTTATTTTATTAATTTTAATATTATGAAACAAACAGAAGCAAAAAAATATTACAAAAACGCATTCTCTTTTTAAAGAAAATAAAAAAAAAAAACAAATAGTAAAAGAAATTGGTATTAGCAAACCAACTATCATCCAATGGCTTAATCAAAAAGAGTATAAAGAAAAACGTGGATGGAAAAAAGATAAAGCTCGGAAGTATATTGATAAAACAATTGATAAAAAAAT
>JACQWZ010000046.1 GCA_016209005.1 Candidatus Kuenenbacteria bacterium | reverse complement strand
GCTTTTAAAATAATTGCACCAGAATTAGAATTTTATAGAAAGATGAATTTGCCTTTGCCAAGATTGTGTCCTAATTGTCGGCATTATCAGAGAATTAAACAAAGAAATCCTTTGAAATTATGGAAAAGAAAATGTATGTGCGGAGGTTTGACCTCCGACAATGGGATTTATAAAAATACAATTACCCATTTTCACGGCGACCAACCTTGCCCAAATGAATTTGAAACCACTTATAGTCCAGACAGAAAAGAGATAATCTACTGTGAAAAGTGTTATCTTCAAGAAGTTGTCTAAATTAGCTTATAGCTGATAGCTTGTAGCTTTTTAGGGAAGAAAAAGAAAAAATTTTTGTCATTCTGATCGACCGTGTTTTGGAGGAATCCCTTGTATGTGATAAATGATAAGGATAGTGATAACCCACGTTTAAGGGATTCCTCCACTTCGTTCGTTCGCAGACTCACTCTCTTCGGTCGGAATGACACATTTTTTTTAAATCATAAATTTTAACCCTTAAATTCAGGAGTTACGCACTATTAATGTGCATTTGGCTAATATTAGCTAAAAATGAAAAATTAACAAAAATTCAATTTTCGCTAACTTTAGCCATTTTTTGATTAAACTGCGTAAGTCCTGAAATTATAAATTTCTTATGTTTACCAAGAAGCTAAAAAGCTACAAGCTACAAGCTAATAACGGTTTCACTTTTATTGAAGTTACCGTGGCAATTGGAATTTTTGCTATTATTATGGTTATTTTAATGGATTTTATTGTTCAAAATTATAAATCTTGGCAAGAAACTTCGCAAATAGTAGAAGCCCAACAAAATGCGTCTGGGGCGATACAAATAATGATTAAAGAATTAAGAAATATCGCCGAAGCGTCTGAAACAGGAAGTTTCCCTCTTGAAAGCGCGCAAAATCAATCAGTTGTTTTTTATAGCGATTGCAATTCAGATTCTCGAATAGAAAGAATAAGATATTTTTTAGATAATAGAGAATTTAAAAAAGGAACAATTATTCCTTCAGGCAATCCAATAGAATATAATCCAGCGAATGAAGTGATTACCGCTATCGCTAAATATATTTCTAATGGAAATGATCCAATTTTTTATTATTATGATGAAAATTATAATGGAACTGGGTCGTCACTTACTAATCCAGTAGATGTGACAAAGGCGAAATTGATTAAAGTTTTATTAAAAGTTAATGTTGATCCATATCGTCCACCATCAGATTTTATTTTAGAATCCTATGTAAATTTAAGAAACTTGAAAGAAAATTATTAAAAAATTTTAGATTTAAGATTTAAGATTTAAGATTTATAATTTAAAGTTTATAATTTCAGAGTTTGTTTTTTTACTTTTTAATTTTTACTTTTTAATTTTTTTTGTGTTTAATGTCTTTAAAAAAAATCAAAAGGGCGCTAGTCTTATTTTGGTTATTGTTTTCATAACTATTTTGACAACTTTTGGAATAATTATTTTACAATGGGGAACAATGCAAATGAAATCAGCTAATCAAACCATAGAAAAAGAATTATCTTTGCAAATTTCCGAAGCGGGCATTGAATATTATCGTTGGCATTTAGCTCATGCCGGAGAAGATTATCAAGACGGCACAGGAAATTCTGGTCCTTATATTCATGACTATAAAGATATAAATGGAAACATTTTAGGTCAATTTTCTTTAGAAATAGATCCTCCTCCTTCCGGATCAACAGTGGTTACAATTAAATCCACTGGTTATCCAAATTCAAATCCAAATTTAAAAAGAAAAATTGTTTCTCGAGTCGGTATTCCCTCTTACGCGGAATATAGTTTTTTAGTTAATAGCAACACGTGGTTTGGAGACACAGAAAATGTAAGAGGAAAACTGCATTCCAATGGCGGTATTAGACTTGATGGATCTTGCGATTCTATCATTAGTTCAGCCAAAGAAACTTATATTTGCACCTCTGTTCATGGTTGTTCACAAACAAAATGTTTAAATCCTTGTGTTTGGACAGCTAATAGCTGTAAATGTCCTGGAGTTTGGGGAGCGGGCGGACCTCAAACTTTTTGGAAATTTCCTTTGCCAGCTGTTGATTTTAATATTATTACAGCTGATTTATCAAAAATTAGAACAAACGCTCAAGATCAAGGAGTTTATTTAGGTCCTTCTGGTTCCTATGGATATCATCTTTATTTTAAATCCAATGGCACTTTTGATGTTTATAAAATAACTGGACTTACTTCTCCTTATTGGTATACTACTACTTATAGCGGTTGGACTTATGGCTCAGTTGATATAGGGACAAAAACCTTTCTTCAAAATTATTCTATTCCGGCAAATGGTTTAATTTTTGTGGAAGATACAACATGGATTGATGGAATAATTGAAGGCAGGGCTACGGTCGGAGTTGGATTTTTTCCAGAAAATGCGGTGACTCGTAAATCAGCGATTATTAATGGAAATTTAGTTTATAATAATAAAGACGGGTCAGACTCAATCGGTATTATCGCTCAAAAAGACATTGTTCTTCCTAAATTTTCTCCAGATAATTTAGAAATTAATGGAGTGCTCTTGGCGCAATATGGGGCAACGCAAGCTTATTATTATTATCCAGCGGGCTCAAACGTTAAAAATCAAATAACCACTTTTGGCAGCGTTATTTCTAATAAAATATGGACATGGTCATGGGTTAATGGAAGCACCACTACTTCTGGATATAAAACTACTTATACCACTTATGATTCAAATTTAATTTACGCCCCTCCCCCATATTTTCCCAAAAAAGATGAATTTGAAGTTTTATCGTGGGAGGAAAATTAGCTTGTAGCTTTTAGCTTTTAGAAAATAAATAATGAGTAGGTCAACCCTGTTAAATTGCTTCGCACCAGCTTTGCTGGATTTAACAGGGTCAACCACTAATTTACTAAACACGAATTAACACTAATAAAATAAGTTAAAAGTTTAAAATTAAAAGTTC
>JACQWZ010000004.1 GCA_016209005.1 Candidatus Kuenenbacteria bacterium | reverse complement strand
GGGAAAATTTGAAAGCTTTGTAATTTAAAGTAATAAAGTAATAAATAGTTTTATTATTTAATCATACAAATTTCTCTAATTTTAAATAAAATTTTAACTTTTTAACTAAAAGTTACTGTACTTTTTCGGAGAAGAGCCAAATTATTAGAAAAGTCGCACAACAAGGTGAGTTTAGAAAAATTAAGCCAACAAAAGTTGATGTCTTATTAGAAAGTCATTCTGGCGAATTATTTTTATTTGATATAAAAACAGCAAAACCAAACGCCGGTGGCTTTAAGGAGTTTAAAAGAATACTTTTAGAGTGGACCGCGTCAACTTTAGCAGAAAATCCAAAGGCAAAAATACAAACCATAATTGCTATACCTTATAACCCGTACGATCCAGAGCCATATAATAGGTGGACAATACGAGGTATGCTTGATTTAAAAATGAGCTAAAAGTTGCTAATGAATTTTGGGATTTTTTGGGTAGCAAAGGCGCGTATGAAGATTTATTAAAATGCTTTGAAAGAGTGGGCATAGAATTAAGCAATGAAATTGATGGGTATTTCACAAAATATAATAAAAAGTAAAAATTTAAGCATCAAAATATTTTGAAAAATAAATATAATTTTTAATTTTTAATTTGATTTTTATTATAAATTATGCAAATAAAATTTTTGACAAAAGATGTAGATTTGACTGTTTCTCTTAAGAATTATATAGAAAAGAAAATTCAGAATCTTATGGAAACTCATTTTAGAAATATTTTAGAAATTTTAGAAATACACATAGATTTTAACGTTGATCATCACCATCGTCATGGCAAAGTTCAAAGAGTGGAAGTAATGATTTACGCTCCACATCAAATTTTGCGAGCCGAAGAATCCGCCAATGACGCATATTCCGCTTTTGATGGAATTATTCCCAAATTAGAAACGCAAATTGAAAAATACAAACACAAACTTCTTAGTAAAAAAAAGAAAGAACAAAAATTAATTTAAGATTTATGATTTACAATTTAAGATTTAAATTATTAATTCTTTTTTTAAATTTTTACTTTTAATTTTTGCATTGTCATTTTGTCCGCCAGCTGGCGGATTTGACTTTTGCATTTTTTTATATGAACAACAAAATAAAAATTTTAATTATAGAGGATGATTTATTTTTAAGAAGACTTTGTCAAAAGAAATTAGAAAAAGAAGGATTTGAAGTTGTTTTAGCGGAAGATGGGAAAGAGGGGATAGAGCAGGCAAAAAAAAATATTCCAGATTTAATATTATTGGATATTATTTTACCCAACACAGATGGATTTGAAGTTTTAAAAATTCTTAAAGAAGAGACTTCTACAAAATTAATTCCGATAATTTTATTAAGTAATTTGGGGCAAAAAGAAGATATAGACAGAGGACTATCTTTGGGAGCGACTGATTATCTTATCAAAGCCCATTTTTCTCCTCAAGAAATAGTTGATAAAGTGAAGGAAACATTAAAGAAGTAATCAAAAAGCGTAAAATTGCAATTTAAAATTTGTGGTAAGTAAAGTTGAATCATTAATAGTTTAGTTTTAATTTCTAATTTCTAATTTCTAATTTTTAATCAATTTTTAATGATTTAATTTTTAATTAAAAATGCATTAAAGTTTGAAAATTGTAAAATTGAAAATTTAATGAAAATTGAAAATTAAAAATTGAAAATTTTGAAAATTTTTTTTAAAATTTTTGTCTATTTTTTATTTTTTTAATTTAGTTTACATTTTCTGTGAATTAAAAAGGAGAAATTTTATGGAATCGATTAAAACTGGAATCGGCAGAAGCAATAATGCCGATTCTCAAAAGGCTGGACAAGAAGCCTGTCAGCAAGCTATTGATCAAATGGGAGGAAAACCCGATCTGATTATGGTTTTTTCTTCTGTTGCATTAGATCAAGAAAAAATGCTTCAAGGAGTTAATTTAGTAGCGTCTGGAGCTATGGTTGTTGGTTGTAGCGATTCAGGTGAAATTACAACACATGGATCTGTTCGTGGCCATGTGGTGGTTATGGCTATTACTTCGGATCAAATTAAATTTACAGTTGGTTTGGGAAGAAATGTAAAAAATGATAGTTTTAAAGCTGGACAAAAAGCGGCTGAAGAAGTTATTAAAAATGCCCCAGAAAAAATTTCTCTTTTTATCAGTCTTTTAGAGGGTTTAACCGGAAATGGAGCGGCTATTGTTCGTGGATTTAAAGCGGCTTTAGGAGAACATTTTCCAATTATTGGCGGTTCAGCCGGGGATGATTTTGCCTTTAAAAAGACTTTTGTTTATTATAAAGATCAAGTTTTAAACGATACTGTCATTGGCATTGGTTTATCTGGTAATTTTTCTTGGGGAGTTGGAGTGAAACATGGTTGGGAACCAATTGGTTTGCCAATGAAAGTGACAAAATCAGAAGGAGGAGTAATTAAAGAATTAGACAATAAACCCGCATTAAGTATTTATCAAGATTATTTTGGTAAAAGAGCGGAAGAATTAATTAAAGAACCGATCGCTAAAATGGCTTACACTTATCCTTTAGGAATGACAGTAAAAGGTTCTCAAGAATTATTAATTGTTGACGTTGTTATTGCTAATAAAAAGGGAGAAATTACTTGCGCGGCTGAAGTTCCAGAAGGATCAGAAGTTCGTCTAATGTTAGGAGATCCAGAAAAAGCGATTCAAGCTGCAAAAGAGGCGGCAGAAAACGCTTTAACTCAACTTAATGGAGCGATGCCAAAAGCTATTTTTATTTTTGACTGTATGGCTCGTCATAAATTATTGGGCGCTCAAATTAATGAAGAAATACAAGTTGTTCAAAGTATTTTAGGAAAAGAAACACCTTTAATTGGATTTTATACTTATGGCGAGCAAGCTCCGCTAGGAGGCAACATTGATTCAAATATTTGTAACTCATCTTTCCACAATGAAACAATGTGTCTTTTGGTTTTGGGAGAAAAATATTAATTAGCTTTTAGCTTTTTAGTTTTTTAGGAAATTAATAATAAATAAGTAAATTATGGATTTTTATTTTATCCAAATTTTCAATTTTCAATTATTAATTTTCAATCAATTTTTAATGACCCAATTTTTAAACAAAAACAATAAAAAATAAATGTTTAGAAATTTTGTTCACCCTGTTAAATTGCTTTGCACCAGCTTTGCTGGATTTAACAGGGTAAATTGAAAATTTAATAGAAATTAGAAATTAGAAATTAGAAATTGCAAAAATTTTCTTAAATTTTTGTTTGTTTTTATGAATTTTTTTAAACAGAAAAAATGTGACCCCGAAGAAGTGATTAAATATCAAAATTCTTTAGCTGAATTAGACAAAATTGCAAAAATGCTTATTAAAAGAGATCTCGCGCTTTCTGATTCTAAAGAAAAATTAACAGTAGAAAAAGGAAAAGTGGACGCGGTGATTAATAGTTTAACCGATGGATTAATTATGATTGATCAAGGGCAAAGGATTATTTTAATTAATCCCAAGGCTCAAAGTATTTTAAATATAGAAGAGGAAAAAATAATAGGAAAAGCTTTGTCCGAGCTTATTAATTTTCCTCAAATAAAAGAGCTTTATGAAATTTTAACTAAAACAGCTGGACATTGCAGAGAAAAACAGTGCGAATTAATTTTAAAAGAATCAGTGGAAAAAATTTTTGAAATGCAAACCACTTTAGTGGTAACTGAAGCGCAAGAAATAATTGGCACTTTAATTATTTTGCACGACGTGACGAGGGAAAGATTAATCAATAAAATAAAATCGGAATTTATCACAATTGCCGCCCATCAACTTAGAACTCCTTTGACTGGAATTAAATGGTCATTAGAAATGATTAATACTGATGAAATAACAAAAGAAGAACAAAAAGAATTTTTAGATAAAGCCTATCAAAGCAATGAAAGGATGATAAGATTGGTTAATTCGCTATTGATTGTTTCTCATCTTGAAGAAGGCTGTTTTGTTTATAAATTTTCTAAAATTCAAATGGAAGATTTAATTCAAGAAATTATTGAAAATTTTAAAATTCAAATAAAAAATAAAAACATAGAATGCATTTTTGATAAACCAAAAATTCTTTTACCTAAAATAAAAGTTGATTTAGAAAGAATTCAAATGGCTTTGGAAAATTTAATAGATAATGCGATAAAATACACGCCACAAAAAGGAAAAATAATTATTTCTTTAAAAGAAAGCGATAATAAAATTGAAGTATCTATCAAAGATACTGGCATGGGAATTTCTAAAGAGAATCAAGAAAGATTATTTACCAAATTTTTTAGAAGCGCGGAAGCGTTAAAAATAGAAACAAGCGGTTCTGGATTAGGACTTTTTATCGCTAAAAATATCATCGAGGCCCATAAGGGGCAAATTTGGGTAGAAAGCGAGGAGGGAAAGGGAAGCGAATTTCATTTCAGTTTACCTTATTAATTAGATAAAGAATTTTTTATTTAAAAATATTAAAAAGTAAATATTGGTTTTAATTTTCAATTTTCAATTTCTAATTTTCATTAAATTTTCAATGATTTAATTTTCAAACAAAAACAATAAGAAATAAGTGTTTAGAAATTTTGTCATTAGAAATTTAATAGAAATTAAAAATTAGAAATTAGAAATTGCAAAAATTTTTCTTAAAATTTTTGTCTGTTTTTATGATAATTTTAAAAAATATTACAAAAATATATTCTCCAAATTTAGCGGCTCTTAAAAATATTAATTTGCATATAGAGCCGGGAGAATTTGTTTCTATTGTTGGACAAAGCGGGGCAGGGAAAACAACTTTAATTAAACTTTTAATTGCCGAAGAAAAAGCGACTGAAGGAGAAATAATTATCGGTGGATGGAATATTACAAATATTTCTAATCAAGAAATTCCAATATTAAGAAGGCAAATCGGAGTTGTTTTTCAGGATTTTAAATTATTGCCCAAAAAAACAGTATTTGAAAATGTCGCTTTTGCCCTAGAGGTCATTGGGGCTTCTTCTCAAAAAATAAAAAAAATTATTCCCCAAGTTTTAAAAATTGTTGGATTGGAAGAAAAAGCGAATTATTTTCCCGAATATCTTTCCGGGGGAGAAAAACAACGGGTCGTTATCGCCAGAAGTCTTTCTCATCGTCCCAAACTTTTAATTGCCGATGAACCGACTGGTAATTTAGATTCTATCAACGCTCAAGAAATTATTAATCTGCTTTTAAAAATTAATCAATTAAAAACAACAGTCGTTTTAGTCACGCATAATAGAGAAATAGTGAATATTTTAAAAAAAAGAGTGATAACTTTAGATCGAGGAATAATTATTGGGGATCAAAACAAAGGAAGATACGTAATATAAAATTTTTTAAGAGAAAATTTTATAAATTTCTAATTTCTAATTTCTAATTTCTAAATAAATCTTAAATCTTAAATCGTAAATTAGTCTATGTTTTTTTCTATTTTTCGAGATATAAAAATAGCTTTTCAAAATTTCTATCGCAATATAGGACTTTTTTTAGTTGCCATAATAATTATTATTTTAGCTTTATTTTCTATTAATCTTTTAATAGTTTTAAATATTTTAACTAACGCTTCGATCGATGTTATTAAAAAGAAAATCGATATCAGCGTTTATTTTAAACCAGAAACATCTCAAGATCAGGTTTTTTCTATTAAATCTCGTTTAGAAGTATTACCCGAAATTGAAAATGTTCAATTTTTGCAAAAAAAAGACGCTTTATCGTGGTTTCAAAAAAAACATAAAAATGATCCAAAAATTTTAGAAGCCTTGCAAGAATTAGACGACAATCCCTTGGGAGATAGTTTGATTATTCAAGCAAAAAAGATAAAAGATTATAAAACTATTTTAAATATTTTAGATGAAAAACAATATAAAAATTTTATTTATGACAAAGATTTTGGCGATTATGAAAATTTTATTGATCGACTTAATTTATCCAGCAATAAAGTTCAACAAATCGCTTTAATTATTTCAATAATTTTTATTTTTATTGGAATTTTAGTTATTTTTAACACGGTAAAAATAACGATTCACACTCGTCGAGAGGAAATTGGAATTATGAAACTTGTTGGAGCGACTGATTGGTTTATTAAAATTCCTTTTATTTTAGAAACAATTATTTGCAGTGTTTTCGCTTTTTTGTTTTGCATTATTCTTTTATATCCCTTTTTGCATATTATTCAACCCATCATTGCCGGGTTTTTAGAAGATTATAATTTTAATATTGTAACTTATTTTAATCAGCATTTTTTGCAAATTTTTGGTTGGCAATTTGTATTTATTATTATTTTAAGTATTATAAGCAGTATCTTAGCGATAAAAAAATATTTAAAAGTCTAATACTTTGAATTATGAAATTCAAAGTAAATCCAAAATTCAAAACGTCAAATCCTAAATAAATCCAAAATTCAAATGTCTAAAATTCAAAAATAATTTATTTAATTTAATTTTTGTTTTGAATTTAGAATTTTGTATTTTGATATTATTTAGAATTTAGGATTTTGAAATTAGGATTTATAAAATTTTTTTTAAAAAAATTTTATTTTCCCGGGTCGTCTAATGGTAGGACAGCTGGTTTTGGTCCAACTAATCGAGGTTCGAATCCTTGCCCGGGAGCTAAATTTAGATATAAATTTAATTCCGAACGTTAAACGAAAGTTGAATTTTTTAGCGACTTTTAATTATGCAATCATTTGATAAATTTTTAAAAAAATTTGTAGAAAGTTTTAGTAATAAAGATCCAATGATTTTTAGTGTTTTGGGTAATGTTTTTTCAATGAGAATCATCGGGAACAAAACGCACGGCGACCTTGCCGAAATTGCTCTCACTGAATACATAAATCAATTTGTTGGCGGTTATACAGCAAAACATACAGGCAAAGAAAAATTCCGAGCAAAAGAATTTGAAGAAGATATAAGAATTACTGAAACAAGCACTAAAGAAGAAATTCCCATCAGCATTAAAACTTATGGATTCGGTCCGCTTCAACTTTCAACAAATAAAGACGGGTCAATGTTTTCTCTTTTACAAAGAGAAATTGGCAAGCGAGGAATAAATGATATCGGAAAAATAAAAGAGATTTTAAGCAATAAATACTTTAAAGATTTTAGCGCCGTTAATGTTTTGCCGTTGATTTATAACGAAAAGGAAATGAAGTTTAAAGTGATAGTTTTTGATTTACAAAAAGCGTACTCCTCTGTTAAAAAGATAAAATTTTTACCGCCTCGCAAAATCGGTAGAAAAAAGACCTTTCCAATTTATAAGTTTTTTGATAACAAAAACAATTATATTTTTGAAGTGAGATATGGCGGCGCTAAAGCTAATGCTTTGCAACGCGGAATGTGGACGCACACGGAAAACGCCGAACCATTTTTCAAAGAACTGCTCACTGGCGGTTATAAAATTAACGAACCGCTTATTACTTTGATCGCTAAAATTCTTGTTTCCCGCAAAGATATACACGAAAAAATACTCCAGCATTTTTTTAATTTTGTTAAATAAACCAAAAAATTAAAAGTGATAAAATAATTAATATTAGGATATAAACTAGCGGTTTTAATTTATAGTATCGGAATTTCAATATTTAATTAAATCCCAATGACCAAACCCCAATACCCAATCAAACTATAAGCTCTAAATCCTAATTGTATTTTATTTGGAGTTTGAGATTTAGGATTTTATTGGACATTGGATATTGGGATTTGAGATTTGTAAAAATTTTTCTTAAAATTTTTGCTTATTTTATGGAAACACAAGGTATAAAATATACTGGCTCTAAAAGGGAAATACTTCCTGTTTTGTTAGAATTGATAAAGCCGTTAAATGTAAAAACGGTTTTAGATGGCTTTTCTGGCACAACAAGAGTTTCTCAAGCGCTAAAGCAAGCCGGCTATACCGTCTATGCCAACGATATTGCCGATTGGTCAAAAGTATTCGGCGAATGTTATTTATTAAACAGAAAGTCGGTGTTTTATTATTTGCCGATTATAGAACATCTTAATAATCTTCCCGAAAAATATGGTTGGTTTTCAGAAAATTACGGCGGTGAACCAAATGGCGGTTCGGCTACGCAGGAAGATGGCAAAAAAAGAATTTGGCAATTACACAATACTAAAAAATTAGACGTAATTAGAGAAGAAATTGATAAAATCGCAAAAGATAAAATAGAAAAATCGGTATTACTTACCAGTTTAATTATAGCGATGGATAAAGTTGATAGTTCCGTTGGCCATCAAGTTTCGTATTTAAAAAAATGGGCGCCTCGCGCCTATAATACAATGAAAATGGAAGTGCCTCATTTAATTATTAATGACAAACAACACCGAGTTTATCAAAAAGATATTTTTGATTTGGCAAATGATATTGAAGTAGATTTGGCGTATTACGATCCGCCTTATGGTTCTTCAAATGAGTTAATGCCGCCTTCTCGTGTTAGATACGCCTCTTATTATCATATTTGGAAAACAATTTGTTTGAATGATAAACCAAAATTAGTGGGTGTGGCAAATAGACGAGAAGATGTCGGCGATACAATTTCTGGTTCTATTTTTGAAGAGTTTAGAAAAAATGATAAAGGGCAATACATAGTTATTGAAGCCATAGAAAGATTGATAAAAAATACATTGGCAAAATATGTGGTTTTGTCTTATAATAATAATGGCAGGGCAACCTTTCAGGCGATAAAAGATATATTAAAAAATTTAAAGAAAAAAATTTCTATTTTTGAAATGGACTACAAAAAGAATGTGATGGCGACAATTACTCGGACGACAAATGAATGGATAAATGAAACAAATGGAATTAACAAAGAATATTTATTTATAATCCATAAAAACGGAAAAACAGAGGCGATGCCTGAAATTAAATTTGAAAAAATTGATATTCGAAATTTAATACCATTAAAACAACAAAGATTAGTTTTTTAATTTTATGCAAAATTCTTTCTTAAAATAAACTAAACAAAAAGTCGAAGAAATGATTTTTTAATTTAAAATAAACTAATCCCTAAATAAATTGTTTTACTTATTTTACGGGGTAAGGAAATTAAAATTATAGGAAACAACGATGAAGAATTTTTTGACGATTGCCCAATTTGTCAGTTGATGAAAGCCGCCAAAGAAGAGGGGAGAGAGCCAACAATGGAAGAGTTAAAAGAAGCGTTTAAGAAAGCCAAAGAAGAGGGTGGTATTGTTGGTGGCGAGTTGTTTGGGGACTTATAAGATATTTCTAAGGGGACTGTCCCTTAAAAATAACAAAAATCCATTCCGACGATACGTCGGAACGGATTTTTATTTTGTCAAATTTTTATTTTTAATATATTCTTCTTGAATTAAAAAAAGTTTTCCGATATAATGAGAGCATGGAAAAATCATTTTTTGCAAAAATTGAAGAGGAAATTTTAATTTTTTGGAAAGAAAATAAAATTTTTGAAAAATCCATTGAACAACGGGATAAAAAAAAATCTTTTGTTTTTTATGATGGCCCTCCTTTCATCACGGGTTTACCTCATTACGCGACTTTACTTCCTAGTATTGCTAAAGATGTTGTGCCAAGATATTGGACGATGAAAGGATATAGAGTTGAGCGTATTTGGGGTTGGGATTGTCATGGATTGCCAGCTGAGAATAAAGTAGAAGAACAGCTGGGATTAAAAAACAAAAAAGATATTGAAGAATTAGGAATTGATAAATTCATCGATGCTTGCCGATCATATGTTAATAAAGGGTCTGAGCAATGGGAATGGTATATTAATAGAATAGGAAGATGGGTTGACATGAAAAACGCTTATAAAACCATGGATTTAAAATTTATGGAAAGTGTTATTTGGTCTTTTAAAAAATTATATGACACAGGTTTTATTTATGAAGGTTATCGCACTAGTTTGCATTGCCCACGTTGCGCTACACCTTTGTCAAAGTTTGAAATTACAATGGATGCCGGTTCTTATCGCGATGTAATTGACAAATCTGTTGTTGTAAAATTTAGAATTAAAAATTCAAGTGATGCAAAAAAAGATATTGGCATTGATAATAATACTTATTTATTAACATGGACAACAACGCCATGGACATTGCCGGGGAATTTAGCATTGGCAGTTAGAGATGACATTGATTATGTAAAAATAGAAATAAGAGATCATAAATCAGGAATTATGGAAAATTGTATCTTAGCTAAAGACAAATTGGTTGAAAATTTTAAAGATCAAAAATATGAAATTTTAGAAAATTTTAAAGGTAGAGATTTAGTTGATTTAGAATATGAATCAATATATAAATTAAATAATAGTGAAATTGCAAAATCAGATAAAGTTTATAAAGTTTATTCAGCTGATTTTGTAACTACTGAAGACGGAACGGGTATTGTTCATATTGCGCCAAATTTTGGTGAGGATGATTTTCGACTTGGGGAAAAAGTTGGATTGTCAATGATTGATTTAATGGATGAAAATGGAGTTTATTTAGAATCAGCAGGACAATGGAGTGGATATTATTTTAAAAAAGCTAATCGTGATGTTTTGCTTGATTTGGAAAAACATGGCGTTATTTTTTCTAGTTCTGATTTCACACATTCATATCCTTTTTGTTACCGTTGTGGCACTCCTTTGATCTATAAAACCCAGAAGGCATGGTATTTGGATGTGCAAAAAATTAAAACAAGAATGCTGGAAACAAATAAAAAAATAAATTGGGCGCCGGAATATTTTAAAGAAGGTAGATTTAAAAATAACATTGAAAGCGCGCCTGATTGGTGCTTGTCTCGGTCTCGTTATTGGGGATCGCCAATTCCAGTTTGGAAATGCTCTGATTGTGATAAAATAAAAGTTTTGGGATCAATTGAAGAAATTGAAAAATTGAGCGGAGAAGAAGTAAAAGATTTGCATCGACCAAATATAGATAAACATGAATTAAAATGCGAATGTGGAAATGTTATGAAAAGAGTTAAAGAAGTATTTGATTGTTGGTTTGAATCCGGCGCTATGCCGTTTGCTCAATTTCACTATCCTTTTGAGAGACAAGATTATTTTAAAAATATGTTTCCGGCAGATTTTATTATTGAATATTCTGCTCAACTTCGTGGCTGGTTCTATTATTTGCACGTCTTGTCAAATGCTTTATTTAATTCAGTTTCTTTTAAAAATGTTGTGGTTACAGGGGTTTTGGCCGGGACAGATGGCCGAAAAATGAGTAAATCATTCGGTAACTACCCCGATCCGGCCGCGACATTGGAAAAATATGGCAGTGATGCCTTGCGTATGTATTTTATGAATAGCTCGATCATGCTTGGAGACGACACTAGTTTGTCTGAAATTGATATTCAAGATGCGTTGCGAAAAAATGTGATAGTGCTTTGGAATGTGGTTAAATTTTATGAATTATTTATGTCGCCAGATGATAAAATTTCTACGATAAATATAAATGGAAAAGAAAATATTTTAGATAT
This sequence comes from Candidatus Kuenenbacteria bacterium, assembly GCA_016209005.1. Lineage (GTDB taxonomy): Bacteria > Patescibacteriota > Patescibacteriia > UBA2591 > PGYQ01 > PGYQ01. Next base: position 8,156 of record JACQWZ010000004.1, on the reverse strand, counting down.
ATGGATATTAATAAGATTGAATCAATTAATTAAAGAGGTAACCGAAAATTTAGAAAAATATAATTTACCCGAGGCATCCCGGCCAATTAGTGGTTTTATTGATGATTTGTCAACTTGGTATTTGAGACGTTCGCGCGATAGATTTAAAGGAGAAGATGAAAAAGATAAGCAGAATGTAATCGCAACTACTAAATTTATTTTGATCGAGTTGGCAAAAGTAATGGCGCCTTTTACTCCTTTTATCACAGAGCAAATTTGGCAAAAAGTTGCTGGTTATAATTTTGAAAATAAAGATAAGAGCGTACATTTAGAAAAATGGCCAGAGTTATCGCAAATAACAGATTTTGAATTAGAGATTTTAGAACAAATGAAAAAGATAAGAAAAATTGTAGAATTAGGATTAAGGGCGCGAGATGAAACTGGAATAAAAGTGCGCCAGACTTTACAAAAATTATTAGTAATTTCTGACTACAAGCTACAAGCTACAAGCTACAAGCTAATTAAAGATGAATTAAATGTAAAAGAAATAGAATTTATAGAAGGCGATGGGGAATTAAAAGTGGAATTAGACACAAAAATAACTCCAGAATTAAAACAAGAAGGATTATTTAGAGAAATAATTCGTCAAATTAATTCCTTGCGCAAAGAAGTTGGTTTAACTATTAAAGATAAAATTGATTTATATTATTTTTGCGAAGAAGGGGAGATAAAAAAAGTTTTTGAAAAATTTAAAGAGCAAATAAAAAAAGCGATAATTTGTAATCAATTATTATTTGTTGCTGATTCTCAAAAAAAGGGACTTGATTTTGAAAAAGAAATTAAAATTGAAGAGCAGAAAGTTTGGATTGGAATGATAAAAAAAATCAAAAGTTAAATTTAAAAATTATAGGCAACACCTTATTATGTAACTGTTTACAACCCTATCTGTCATTGCGAGCTTTGTACTCAAAGCGAAGCAATCTCTAGTCAAAATTTATATTACACATATGCCTTTTAATTATAGGTTGCTTCGTCCTCCGACGTAACGTCGGAGTCCTCACAATGACAACAGTGAGCGCAGTTGCCTTATTACGAGGCGTATCAAAATGTTAACATTTTTTTAAATCGTAAATCTCAAATCGTAAATCTTAAATTTCAGGACTTACGCAGTTTAATCAAAAAATGGCTAAAGTTAGCGAAAATTGAATTTTTGTTAATTTTTCATTTTTAGCTAATATTAGCCAAATGCACATTAATAGTGCGTAACTCCTGAATTTTCAAGAGTTTTTGATATAATTTTAAATATTTTTTAGCGGAGGTTTCCCAGGAAAAATTTTGTTTCATATTGTGAAATATTATTTTTTGCCATTCTTTTTTATTTTCATAAATTTTTAACGCTTCTTTAATTGAATTTAACATTTCTTTTGCTTCATATTTTTCAAAAACAAAACCGATACCTGTCTTATATCCGCCAGCTGGCGGATTATAGCTTTCTACTGTGTCGGTTAGGCCGCCGGTTTTTCTGACAATTGACGTAGTTCCATATCGCATGGCAATTAATTGACCCAAACCGCAGGGTTCAAAATGCGAGGGCATTAAAAATATATCTGATCCGGCGTAGATTTGTTGAGCTAATTTTGCGTCAAATTTAAAATTGCAAGAAAATTTATCTAAATATTTTAAACTTAATTCTGTTAATTTTTTTTCTATTTCTAAATCGCCGGCGCCCAATAAAACAAATTGTAAATTTAATTTCATTAATTTTTCAAAAGTTTCGATAATTAAATCAAATCCCTTTTGTTCGGCTAATCTAGAAATTATGCCAACGAGAGGTATTTTAGAATTAACTTTTAAATTGCAAATTTTTTGAAGATAATTTTTATTTTCTTCTTTATTTTTTAATAATTTTTCATTCGTCATTTCTAATCCGTAATTTTTTTTAAATTTAAATCTGTCATTGGATTAAAAAAAGTTGTGTCAATCCCATTGAGAATGCCAAAGAGGTCATTCTTTCTTTTTTTTAAATCATTTTCCAATCCTTCGCCAAATTCTTTGGTTAAAATTTCTTGAGCGTAAGTTGGGCTAACTGTATTAATTAAATTCGCGTTTAAAATAGCCTGTTGAACAGCGTTGAGATCTTCAAATTGATTTTTTGTTCTTTCTTTTAAAGTTGGCCAATCTGTTTCTTTCAAATTAAGCATTTTAAAAATTTCTTGCGGATTGTATTTGCCCTGATAAGCAAAATTGTGAATAGTAAATAAGGTTTTTTGATTTTTTACTTGCATTTTTATTAATAATGGCAAAAATCCAGTGGACCAATCGTGACAATGAAAAATATTCGGTTGCCAATTTATCCCGCACTTTCTAGAATATTCTGTGGCTTGTTGCTGGGATGAACCCCTCACCTTTTTTCTGAAAAAGGTGAGGGGTAAAAAAATTTCTGCTACACATTTGGTAAAAAAAATAAATCGTTGACATTCATTTATTTCTCCCGATGAAGAAGCGTCAACAGTAAGATAAACACCGTCTTGGCTTAAATATTTTAAATTTTCAATTAAATAAATTTCTATTTGAGTTTCTGGCAAACCCCTGCGCCCAGTGTTAAAACATAAATTTTTATGTGTGGAAAAATTTTTATTTCCACATTTATTCTCGCTATTTATAGTTAAGCTTTCTGGGTGAGTGGGTAAAAAACAAGAATAAATATTAATTAATTCTTCTTGATTATAAAAAGGAATTTTTATTTCGCTGGCAATTTTTTTCATTGGATATTTTTTTTCATCAATCATTCCATATTTAGGAATAATAATTTTTACATCTACGTCAAGTTTTTTTAACGCCTTAGGCAAAGCGCCAACAACATCAGCCAATCCGCCCACTTTAGCTATCGGCGCGACTTCGCTGGCAACAAATAGAACCTTTAGTTTTTTATTTAATTTGTTATTCATAAAAAATCAAAATGTAAATATCAAAAGCTTGTCCCGAGTGAAGTCGAGGGATCAAAATGACAGTTAAAAATGTAAAATTTTAAATCCCAAATCCCAATATCAAATATCCAATAAAATCCCAAAATCTCAAATCAAAATAAATCCCTCACCTTTTAGTACTAATTAAAATTATTTTCAAATAACTCAAAAAGGTGAGGGATAAATTATGTTATTTTTTTAGGATTTTGGGTTTGGGATTTATACTTTAAATTTTGCATTATCATTTTACATTTTAATCTGTCATTTTGATTTTTGCATTTTGATTTTTACACTTTCTATCGTTCCTCCCAATCCAATCCAAATAATTATTAGTTTAAAAAAGAAACCTAAATAAGGAACGCTAAATAAAATTATTAAAATAATCATACCTAAACTCATTGGCCAAATTAAATTTTGTTCAACGCCTTCCTTTGGCTTTCTAATTTTTTTATCTATTTTTATTCCAATTGTCATGCCAACAAAAAGTTGGGATAAATAGAGAAGAATAAAATATAGACATCCTCCGATAAAAGCCAAAGGCATTCCAATTAGCAGAGCGATTAATAAAAGCAAGATTATTGGCGTAATGAAAAAATAAATAATTCCAAATCCTATATTTTTCCATGGAGTTTTTTTAATTTGATCAATTATTTCTAATGTTTTTTTGCGGAATAAAGAAGTAAAAATTAATCCAATAATTAAAAAACCAAACAAATGAACTAATTTCCAAAAGAAAAAAGTGATAGTATATTTTTTTTCTTTTTTTTCAAAAGACGGAATTTTATAGAAAGTTTTTCCTGATATTTGAGCGCCTGATTGTATTTTTGCTTTTTGCGGAGCCCTGTAATACAAGTCTCCATTTATTATTGCGTTTGACTGCAAAACAAGAGACGTTACATTTAAATTAATAATTTTATTAATTTCATTATTTAAAGAAATTTTTTCTCCATTTCCATAAATATTGCCGTTTACTTTTCCATTTATTTCAATATTTTCTCCAAGAATTAATAAATTTTTTTCAACTTTGCTTTTTTCGCTAAAAAAAATACTTTCTCCAAAAACATTAATATTTTTATCCACTTGATTATTAAATTTTATTGTTTGTCCTAAAATTCTAACATTGCCATTCACCTTCCCATTGATTGTAATTTGTTGACCAAGGCCAATAATATCTCCCTCAACATTTCCATTAATTGTTATTATTTGTCCAACAACAAAGAGATCGCCTTTAATTAATCCGTTAATTTCTATTATTTCTCCGAAGGCAATTAAATCATCCTCAATGATTTCACTTGAATTAAGATAAATATTTTCTCCAGTCTTTTGAACAATCGCTTGGGCAGAAGAATGTGAAAGTAATAAAAAACAAGAGAAGATAAAGAAAAAGATTATTTTTTTCATAAAATAAAAATTAAAAAATAAAATAAATTTTTTATTTTTCTTTACTTATTCCAGTGTAAATTGTGGCTGGGGCTTTGGGATCGATTAATAAAATTTTTATTGCGTTTAAAGTTGGCATTTTTCTAACAATCCAAGTAGCCCCATTATCATTTGTTTTGTAAATAGCCCCATTTGTTCCATAATAAATTTCTTTTGAATTGATAGGATTAATTGCCACAGAATAAATTTTTATAGTTCCGGGCAAAGATAATAATTTTAATTCTTCCCACGTTTTTCCATTGTTATCTGTTTTTATTAATCCATGCATTGTCGCGATTATAATTTTTCCATCTTTATTTGAATCAAAAGCGACATCAAAAATATTTTTCCCGCCAGTAAATTTTTCTAATCCCGAAGTAATTTCTTGCCAATTTTTTCCTTGATCCATTGATTTAAAAATTCCAGCGCTAGTTGTTATAATATAAAGAATTCGATTGTCACGAGAATTTATTATAATTTTTTTTATTTCATTTTTTGTTTCATTTTTTTTATTAAAACTTTCTATCATATTCCAACTTTGTCCGGAGTTTAAACTTTGTAAAAGCGTTCCATCGGTGGCGCCAGCGTAAATTTTATTTGGATTATTCCAATCAATCGCTAAAGATGCGATAAATTTATTTGTTTGATTTTCAATAAAAATTTCTTGCAAATCTTTTTTTAAATTTTGAATTTTCAAGATTTTATTATAATAAGCCAGATAGATAATATCTTTGCTTTTTGGATCAATGGCTATGTCGTTAATTTTTCCTTTTGGAATAAAAATATTCTGCCACTCATCCCCGCCATTAAAAGTAACATACATTCCATTTTCCCGAGTGCCTAGAAAAATAATTTGAGAGTCATCTAAAGAGAAAAGCATTTTTGTTGGATTAACTTTGCCAATATTTTGTTTTTCTTTGCTTTGAGACAATAAAGATGTTTTTTGTTCCCATGTATTTCCAGCGTCAATTGATTTAAATATTCCCCCGCTTTCGCTTGTTCCAGTTCCAAAATTAACTTTAATGCAACCAGTTAAAAAGAGGGGAGCGCAAATTAATAAAATTGTAATAAATTTTTTAAACATAAAATTTAAAATAAAAAATAAAATAGGCAAAAATTTTCAATTTTCAATTTTCAATCAATTTTCAATGATTTAATTTTCAAATAAATTAAAATTATTTATCATTTTAGTCATTTGTCATTGATTTGTCTCTGCCAGCTGGTGGATTGTTATTTGTCATTAAATAAATACACTTTCCGATAAAATATTGAAATTCCGATATAAGAACTACACAGAAAATATTTACTTTTCAAAATTAATTAACTCAAGTAAATTTTCTACGGTAAAATCTTTTTTTGTTCTGGTAATATCATTAATTTTAATCGCACCTAACTTTTCATATAAATTGGTCCGATATTTTAATAACTTTAGGTAGCATCTTTTTAAAGTTTCATTTTTATCTTCTCCAGCCAGTGGTTGATATAAATCTCCCCAAATTACAGGTTTGGGTTTATCTATATATTTTTTAATTATCGCCTTCATCATGCCAACCGGAGCTTCAAGATAAACTATTTTTGTTCGAGTGGTCAAAATATTTAATATTTTTTTTGGCATATAAACCACACTGCCCGTGGTGTCTATCACAACATTAATGTTGTCTTTCAGCCTATTAATTTCTTCCAAGCTGTCTTTTAATGATTTGGCTTCAAGCTCTAAATATCTTTGACTGTTTTTTTTAAATCTTTGATTATAGGGCTGGCCCATCCAACGACTTACATTTTCTATGCCGGCATAACCCAAGGCTTTAAGTTCAGGACCTAAATATTTTTCAATTAAATCATCACAGCAATATCTTTTAAAGCCCTTTAGTTTTTCCAGTTTTTTTGACCATGCCGATTTGCCAACGTTAGACATGCCGATGAAAGTGATAATCATAATAAAATAGGCAAAATTTAAGAAAAATTTTGCAAATTATAAATTTTAAATTATAAATTTTAAATCAATTTTAAATTATAAATGATAAAATTTTTAATCTATTGAATTAAATCTTCACTCACTAAAATTTTCTTTTAGAAAATTTAAGCAGGTGAAAGTTAAAAATTTAAACATTAAGATATTCATTTAAAATTTAAAATTATTATTGAATTATATTGATAGCGATAAAAGTATTTTTTTAAGTTCTTGATAATCATTTTTTATTTCTAATTTGCGTTTGGGAATTTTTGTTAATTCTTTTATGGCTTGACTGTCATCTACTTTAATGCCGGTATGTTGTTTTATAATGGAGGCAAATTTAACGGGTGAAGCTGTGCTTAAAATTACTTTTATGTTTTGATTTTTAGTTGTCTGTTGAGCGCCATTCCATGCCACGGCCGTATGCGGATCTAATAAATAATTATATTTAAAATAAACTTTTTTAATCGTGGCAATGGTTTCTTCGTCAGTCACTTTTAAAACTTGAATAACTTTTTTAAATTCAAAATAATCGTGTTTAAAAATTTCTAAAATTCTAGTGAAATTACTTGGATTGCCAATATCCATGGCATTGGATAAAGTTTGAACTGTTGGCTGTGGAATAAATTTTTCAGTTTGATAATATTTTAAAACCGGGTCGTTTAAATTATTTACAATGACAAATTTATTAAACGGCAAACCCATTGAACGAGCCATAATTCCGGCGCAGACATTGCCAAAATTTCCGCAAGGCACGACAAATTCAATATTTTGCTCTTTAATTAATGAATAAGCGTAGACATAATAAATAATTTGCGGAATCAAACGACCGACGCTGATGGAATTAGCCGATGATAAATTAAGTTTTTTTAAATCAGGATCAACAAAAGTTTTTTTAACTAAAGACTGACAGTTATCAAAAACTCCATTCACTTCAACTGAAAAAACATTAGGCGCCACGCGAGTTAATTGTTCTTCTTGCAATTGACTAATTTTGTTCTTTGGATACAAAATTATCACATTGATATTTTTTACATTGCCAAATCCGTGCGCTACCGCTCCGCCAGTGTCGCCGGAAGTGGCAACAACAATTGTAGCTTTTTTGTTATCTTTTTCTAATGCCCAACTTAAAAGCAGAGCCAATGATCTGGCGGCAATATCTTTAAAGGCCATGGTTGGACCATGAAATAATTCCAAAACAAAAAATTTTCCCAACTTTTTTTAAAGGTATTGGAAAATTTAAAGCCGACTCAATCAATTGTTTTATGGTTTTTGATTCAATTTCGTCTCCCAGCCATTTTGTTAAAACCTTAAAACCAACCTCCGTTAAGGTATTATCTTTAAGATTTTCTATTTCTTCTGGCGTAAATTTAGGAATAAATTTTGGGAAATACAATCCGCCATCAAACGCTAATCCTGAAATTAAAGCCTGTTTAAAATTAACTTCTGATGAATTGTGATTTAAGCTGTAAAATTTCATTTAATGAATTTTTTTAAAATATTATCTTCTCCTCCCCCTTGATGGGGGAGGATTAAGGAGAGGGTGTTAAATGTTCTGTTATTCCTCACCCTCCCCTAACCCCTCCCATCAAGGGAGGGGAAGAATTTGGAACCCCTCCCATCAAGGGAGGGGGAGAATTTAAGAGTTTTGTAATTCAAAGTAATTTATTTAAAAAAAATAATCTACCTCTAAATAAAATTTTAGAATAGATTAATAAAAAATGCAAGACAACGTATAACGCCACCCTATTTTGGACTCCGCGGGTATTTTAATAAATTGATTTTCAGATGTTTTAATTATTGGATTAAATAATTGTTCAACTGATTGATTTTGATTT
>JACQWZ010000044.1 GCA_016209005.1 Candidatus Kuenenbacteria bacterium | reverse complement strand
ATAACATTGAATCCATCTTTAAGCCTTTAATTTAGACCTAAAGATAACCTCGAATTCAGATATAACCTTGAATAAATCCTTAAAGGTAACCTTTAATTCATCCTTAGATTTAACCTTGAATAAAGCCTTGAATTCATATTTATAGATAGAACTACTCATTTTACTGATAGAAATAATCCTGAATTTATTTAAAATAATAAAATTAAATAATAATGTCATATTTTTTAAAAAAAGTCAAAAAGCCCCCCTTAAAATAAGGGGGGCTAAAAAATCTAACATTAAATCTTATATTTATTATTTTTTCATAATTCCATTAGTAGTATCTAAAGTCGTAGTAAGCACAAAATTAACAATCGTGTAAGCAATTAAAATAATTATTAATCCAACTAAACCAGCAATAATTAATTTTCTAGCATCAGTTGTTTTTTTTTTTTTTTTTCCACTAGTCATCCATTTAAATCCACCAATAATAACTATTATAATTGCAATAATTCCTAAAAATCCTAAAACAATATTAATAATATTCATAATTATAGTTTGCAAAGATGTGTTTTGTGTTTGTAGTCCAGATTTTGCTATATCAGAAGTATTTAAAATGTCTGTAGAATTTAATGCAGCGCCATTGGCTATTATTGGCATTACCAACGAGGCGCAAAATATAATTAGAAAAAAACTAAAAACTATTTTACTTATTGTTTTTATTTTCATATTTTCCACCCCCTTTCATTAAAAAATTATTTTTTATATAAATATAAATATCATAGCTATGAAATTTCAAAAAAGCAATCTATTTTTGTGGATAACTATAATAAAAAAAATTGACTTTTTGAAAAAAATGTTTACTGTTATAAACAGTAAGTTTATATTCTTTCTTCATTTAAAAAATAGGGAGTGAATAAAACAGGTCGACTTACAATTTATTTTAAATATATATTTAATAAATATGACTCAAAAATTATATATTGGTGGATTATCATATGATACCAATGAAGAAAGATTAAAAGAAGTTTTTTCAGCAGCAGGAACAGTTGTTTCAGCCATTATTATTATGGACAAAATAACTGGTCGTTCAAGAGGATTTGGTTTCGTAGAAATGTCTTCTGTAGAAGAAGGAGAAAAAGCTATTGAAATGTTCAATGGCAAAGAAGTTGATGGCAGAAGAATCACTGTAAACGAAGCTAGACCTCAAGAAAATAATGGTGGTTTTCGCCCAAGAACTGGCGGTAGATCTTGTAAAAAACAATCGCATATAACAATTGTATCACAAAAAAAGGTCGAAATTTTTAAAAAATCATCTGCTCCTTTGGCAACATTTTTAGTTGCAGAGCCGATGAAAGTTCGGCAACATTCCTTAATTGCTTGACACGCCCGCTAATGTGTAACTACTCACAACCTCTATATGTAGGAGCATGTAGGAGGTTGAACCTCCTGCATAAATTTTTTTAAAATTTTAGCGGGCAAATGTTTTTGGGTAAACATTTAGTATAAATTTTCTGAATTTTTGTTTTTATATAATCGGTTCAATCTTATTTTTAATTTAATTAAATTTATTAAAAATTTCAAACTATCTTTTACTAAATTAACTTTGCTTTTTCTTTCATCATACCGGTTTTCTTGCCACTCAATTGGAATTTCTTTTATTTTATATTTAAAATAATTAGCAAAAACAATAAGTTCAGTGTCAAAAAACCATTTATTATTTTGAATATAGGGCGCGATTTTTTTAAAAACATCAACTTTAATCGCTTTAAACCCGCATTGCAAATCAGAAAAATAATGTCCTAAAATAATTTTTGATAAAAAATTATAAGTTTGTGAACTTAATTCTCTAATAAAAGATCTTTTGATTTTTGAATCTGATAATAATCTAGAGCCAATTATTAAATCATAATTTTCTTGGACAATTGGCTCAATTAAATTAGGAATATTATCTAAAGAAACCGCCAAATCAATGTCCATATAAATAACAATGTCAGCTTTACTTTTTTGCCAATAAAATTTTAAGGCTCGTCCTTTGCCTGATTGTTTGATATTTTCTATTTTTATTTTTTGAGAATATTGATTAAATAATTCTTGGCAAATTTTTTCAGAATTATCTTGCGAGCCATTATTAATTAGCACTATTTTCCAATCAAAATTAAAATTTTGATTATGACAATAATTTAATAATTTTAAAATATTGTTTTTTAAAATTTTTTCTTCATTGTGAACCGGCACACAAAATTCTATAAGCATAAATTATTTTTTAGCAATGCTATTAAATTAAATAAATATTTATAATTTTATTTTATAAATATTTACTTCTTTATTTTGATAAATTTTTTCTAAATAATCTTTCTCTTCTGGATTAAACTCGCCAAGTTTTTTTTCTTCATTGCCATAAAATAAATAATCAATTTTATTTTTTTTACAAAATTGGTATTTTTTAGCGTCATTTTTATTATTTTTAAAAAACCATTCAATTTCTTTTATTTTTTCTAAATAAAAAGCTGTTTCCACTCCATGTCCCGCATAAACAGTTCTAGCGCTAAAAGCAGGAATAATATTTCCATTAATTGGAGAAGAAAAAATTATTGCTTCATCGTTAGTATTTTGCGCTAGCCATTTTATTGCTATTTTTTTATTATTTGAAATATAAAAAATGTCAGATTGCGCATAAATAAAGTTAACATCTTTCCATAAAATAACAATATTTGAAAGAGCAAAAAATAGAATAAACACAAAAAAAATTAATAATTTATTATTAACAAATAATTCAAAATTAACTGATTTCATTTTATTTTTTAAAAAATTATAAATAAAAAATAAACCAAAACTCGCTAATAATACTATACCCACATGGAGTCCCTCGGTTAATCTTCTTTGAAAGTTTAAAGGTGAGTATATAAGTAACAATTGAGTTATGGGCCAAATAATTAAAAAAAGAAATTTGTCATTTTTATATTTTTTATTTTTAAAAATAGAAATTAATCCTATTAAAGCAAGAATAATTAATAATCCATAACTAATTAAGGTCATTAAAAATGAAGGAGTTAAGCAGACGTTTTGTATAGCTTTTTGCCAAGTTAGCCAATTATATTTTAATGTTAAAAGATGGTAGATTATTGAGGGCAAGGAAATTAAAATTAATATTATAAAATGTTTAATTAAATTCCATTTGATTTTTTTGTATTTTATACATAAAAACAATAAATAAACGCTTAATATTCCAAAAATAGTAGGTATATGAAAAGGATGAAACTGAAAAAGAAATAAGGCAAAAATTCCCGCTAAAATACTATAAAATTTTTTGTTATTTTCAAAAGCAAGTAAAATAAAGAGAAAAATTAATAATATTAAACTTAACGAAGCAATTAAATGTGGGGTATGGTAAAAAGTAAAAAAAATATTTGATTCAGGCACCCAGAGATCCATAGACCAATTTATATAACCATAACTTGAATGATAAAACAATATTAACCAATTTGAAAAAAGAGCACCTAATCCAGAAGAGAATAACAACAAAATAAAACAAATTTTTCTTTTCCCTTTATTTTCTAAAACAAATGAAATAAAAAGATAAGATATGATTATTAAAATTGGTATTAGTAGAATTCTAGCAATTTGAAAAGTTAAAGTAACGGGCAGTAAAAATAACTTTCCAATTAATCCAACGCCTAACCAAAAAGGATTAAAGATTATTTTTGTTTGTGATTCTGAAGTAAATAAATTTTTAAATAACCATTCCCCTTGTTTTACTTGTTCTAAATAAGAAAAATAAACCGGTGTGTCGTGAGAATTTAGTGCTTGTCTGCCGAGATAAGAGAAATCATCCGGAGTATTTAAAAAGCCATAAATATGAGGAATGGAAGTAATTATGATTATAAAAAAAATCATTATCACAATCATCAGCCATTCTTTTTTATTAATATCTTTAAATAAATTTTTTATATTCATAAATTATTTAATTTAATTATTTTTTCGTTTGTTGTATAAAAATTGATTGAATAATAATTTAATACAAAATAACATTGCTTCCAAAATAATTTTTTTATTCATTTTAGATTTATCATTTAATCTATCTGTAAATATAATTGGTATTTCTTTAATTCTATCATTATTATTAAGTGCTAAATATTTTAATTCAATCAAAAAAGCGTATCCATTAGTTGTAATTTTTTTTGAAATAATTTTTTTTAAAATTAATCCATGCCATCCCACAAACCCAGTTGTTAAATCATTTATTTTTGTGTTTATTACAAAAGCCGCAAATAAATTTCCGATTTTACTTAAAAATTTACGCCAAAAAGGCCAACGCTTAATACTTCCTCCATTTGTATATCTAGAACCTATCACTACATCATTGTCTTTTAAATTTTTTATTATCTCTTTTAAATATAAAGGGTTATGAGAAAAATCCGCATCCATTTGAATTATATATTTAGCATTATTTTCTAATGCTATTTTAAATCCTTCAAGATATGATTGAGCAAAATTTTTTTGTCCCTTACGGAAAATAGGTGTTAATTTGTTGAATTTTTTACTTAAATTTTGAATAATTTCTTTTGTTCCATCAAGTGAATTATCATCAACAATAATTATTTCTAAATTCAGGACTTACGCAGTTTAATCAAAAAATGGCTAAAGATAGCGAACATTGAATTTTTGTTAATTTTTCATTTTTAGCTAATATTAGCCAAATGCACATTAATAGTGCGTAACTCCTGAAATTATCAATTTTTAAAGCAAAAATATTTTTAATTAATTTTTCTATATTTTCTTTTTCGTTAAATGTAGGAATAATTATAAAAATTTTTGGGAACATAATGAATCAAATTATTTTATTTTTTAACATAAACAGCGCTTACTTTATCATTATAAATTTTATAAATTTTTCCCCATTGATTGGAATTATAATCTCTTAATCTCATCATTTAAAAACATCAAAGTTTCTTGTTTTAGGGTTTTTCTAATGCTTTGAAATTTTTGCGGCTGCAATAACATATTGATATCTTGATTGATAATAGTTTCAGTGATTTCTTTTTGAATAAAATCAACTAATTTTTGAAAGAAAAATTTTAGATCGCTATTTTTTCGCCTTTCAATAATAACATTTTTATTATATTGATAGCCATTAATAAAAAAATGATGAATGTCATATAAATCGCGCCCGGCGATTGAATTATTTTTTTCCCAACGATCAATTAAGGCGACTAATTTATTCGCAAACATAGTCTCGATTGTTTGGCAAAAAACAATTCTGTCTATTTCTTTTAATCTTGCTGGCTCATACTGATTAGATTTAGGCGAAGGCATTGTTACATCTATTTTTATCGTGTTTCTTTTATTTTCTTTATTGGTTGGATATTTTAAAAAATATTGAGGCGTATTTTTACTAGAATCTTTAATAATCAATCCCAGATTTGCAAAAATTATTTCTAAATTATTTTTTATTATAGCTAAATCCTTTTTTTCAGCAACATAATCAAAATCAAGATCGATTGAAAATCTATCTAAAAACTCTTGCATTGCCGCGCAAGTTCCTCCTTTAAAATAAAGCGAGTTGGCCAATATTTGATTATCATAAATTGCGGATAATAAACGATACAGCCACGCTTTATGTATTGCGTCTTTTGAATTAGGTAAAATCATAACGTTTTGAGGTTAATGGATAACCAATTTCTTGTTGTATTCTTTTAATTTCTTTCCAGTTAATTAATTTATTATTATCAAAATATATTTTAGGATTAAAATACAATAAATCTGCCACAGCTCTTTGAGTCGTGGCTATTTTTATGCCATCTTTATTTATAATGCCAGTCGTTTTAAATAAAAATTTATCATCTAATTGTCTAGAGCAATAACTATAATCGCCTATATTAAATTTTTTAGAAACCGAACTTATTAAAGTAATATAATTAGTTTTTTGTTGAATTATTCCCGCTTTTTCTAAAACTGTTTCCGCGCTAATATAACAAAATTTATGCATTGCTTTTGTTCCAAGTAAAAAAGGATCCAATTGATTTATTGGTTTTATTGAATAAAAACCTTTATAAATACGAAACAACAGCTCTTGTTGGGCATATCTTTTAAGAGTAGTGTAAAGCGTATTAGAATTTTTTATTTGCCATAAATTAGCCAAATCTTTAGTATGAAATATTATTTCGCCTAATTTAGCCAATTGAGCAAACCTATTTTGTTTTATGTTTATCCAAGCACCTTCTGAAATGCCACGTGGTTTATTGTGTAGAGATGAATGGCATGACGTAGCCCTCTTGTGTGGTATAATATCATAGCAGGAAGGCATTAGATTCATTTTTTCTGTACTCATATGTACAGTATAACACAAAGTAATTTTAAAGCAATAATTTTTTATTATTTACTTTGAAATACAATTTTCCGTGTTTTTCCGCGGGGCCTTTCGCAGATCATCGCGAATTTTAATACAAATTTACACAGATTATTTTACATTTTGTAATTCACGGTCTTTAACATAAACAGCGCTTATTTTATCATTATAAATTTTTTCCCATTTATTGGAATTATTTAAATAATCCCTTAAATGATTTTCATTTGCGTTTTTATTAATTTCATCTTCATCAAAGCCTAAAAAATATTTTTCAAACCAATTAAATTTATATTTTTTTTCTTTAATGTTCAATAAAACCAATTTAATATTGTATTCGTTTAATTTTTTTTTCACTTTTTCTTTATCAAAAAATTCATAATATTCTTCCAAAAAAGTATGGTTTTTAAAGGAATATTGCGGCAAACGTCCATCAATAAAAAGTTTTCTTTCCGGCAAAGTCCAAATTAAATATCCACCCCAGCTGTAAGGATTAAAAAATTTTAAATTATCATATTGAGGATTATTTTTTAAAAAAATCACTGCTTTTTGTGGATAATCGTTTTTAAAAGATAAAAATGGATCGGATGTAAAATTTATTTTTAAAAATTGGCTAACAATAATAAGCAAAAAAGCGATAATTAAATATGGTTTTACTAAAAATAATTGCTGAGAAAACCCCATTAGAGAAGTTTGTTTTTTATTGTTCTGCGCCAACAATGGAATTGAACTGTCGACGACTTTCTCTAACGGGGTAAATTTTTTAAATATTTCTTTGAAATTAAATGAATCAATAAAAAATTTTACAACCATTGGGAAAGAAACAATAAACAACAAGGGGAAGTGCCTTTTTGATTTAAATGCTAAAATAATAAAAAATAATGAAATTAATAAATCCCATAGGATTAGTTTTTTCTCTCTCCCAGAGGGCGACCAATCAGGGACTGGTTTTTTTATAACATCAATGATTGATAATATAATAACCACAGCGACAAAAGCGGTGTATAATAATTGCCAATAAAGAATCGGGAAAGAAAAAAACGGAAGCCATTCTTGAATGTGCGTTAAATAAAAAGCGCTGTTATAGCCAAATAAAAATTCATATAATTTAAATCCATAAGGAGTAAAAAATGTTGCTAAAATACTTAAAAAAATAAAGGAAAAAAATATTAATCGCGAATTATTACGAATTATTTGCAAATTATCGCGAATTTGAATTAGGAGTTTACCCCTCGCCCTTTTTCTGAAAAAGGAGAGGGGTTTAATTAATTTAACGCCTAACCAGAAAAACATTATAAAAATGCCAATCAAAAATCCGGGATGAAGACAAGCCCAAAAATAAAAAAGAGGCAACAACCAGAATAATATTTTAAAATTTTTATTTTTTTCATAATGATAAATAATAATCAATAAAAGCAATAAATTTAGGACGGTAATTTCTTGCATTCTAACTCCCAAATGCGGCGCCATTGCCACAAGTCCAAGCGTTTGAAAAAATAAAATAAAAAATAAGCCATTTTTTTCTTTGAGAAAATACTTTTGGGTAAAAATATTTAAAAGAATCAAAGTTAATAATATAATTAAAGCGAAAAAAATATTAACCATTAAATAGCCAAAATTTTTATATAGCCAAAAAGTAGTGACATTTATTAGCCATTCATGATCAACCCATTTTTTACCTTCCAATGTCCAATCATAATATTCATAACTTGGCACTGCTTTTTCATTAATAATTTGTTCGCCAACTTTCAAATGCCAACCTAAGTCTGGATCTAAATAACTATAAGAATGAGCCAATAAATAACAGAAAACAAAAGTATAAAACAATATCTGAATAATTTTTGAAAAAGTAATTTTTTTCATACAATTATTATAGCATTAATGTTGAATTAATTCCATGTTGTTTTTAGCATTTAAATATGTTAAAATACCCAAATGAAAAATAAAATAGATAAAAAAATAATAAACCAAAATTTCATTTTGAAATCAATTCGGAAACAAAAAACGGCATCAAGGTTGTTTTGTTTGTCGCTTTTGCTTTGATTTGTTTTCTAAGTTTTATTGACATGGTTGGCGATTTTGGAAAATTTTTTGATAATTTTTTAAAAATGATTTTTGGCTGGGGAAGATGGATTATTCCATTTCTTTCAATTCTTCTCGCCTATTTATTTATAAGCCCTAAACATACTTTTAATAAAACAAATTATGTCGGGCTTTTTTTGTTAATTTTAAGTTTTTCCGGCTTACTTCAATTTTTTACTTCTCATCCAACTAATTTTCAGGCTGGATTTTCTCAATATAACAATGGCGGATACATAGGATTTTTAATCAATTATCCTTTATATAAATTAATGGGCGTATGGGGAGCGCAGATAGTTTTAAATTCTTGTTTAATTATCGCCCTTTTATTAATGTTTAACACTTCGCTTTTAGCTTGGCATAATTTTATTCTTAAAATTTGCGAGTTTATAAAAAACGCGAAAACAATTAACAATCAACAATCAACAATCAACAATGAAAAAGAAAATCAAGAAAAATTACAAGAACAAGAAAATTCTAAATCAATATGGGGAGGTTCAACCTTAGGAAAGGTTGAACCTCAAGAAGAACAAGAAACTTCAGAACCTAAAGCCCTAAAGCCTAGCATCCTAGAGCCTAATTTTTTGGCGCCATTTGTTAAAAAACCTAAATTGATTCATCCAATAAATTTGCCAATGGATTTATTGGAAAAAAATTATCAAAAACCGACAAGCGGAAATGTTAAAAATAATCAAGCGATTATTCAAAAAACACTGGCTAATTTTGGCATTCCAGTTGAAATGGGGGAAATAAAAGTGGGTCCAACAGTTACTCAATATTCTTTAAGGCCTAGCGATGGAATAAAACTTTCTCGAATTACCACTTTGCACAACGATTTATCTTTGGCCTTGGCGGCCCATCCAATTAGAATGGAAGCGCCAATTCCCGGAGAATCTTTGGTTGGCATTGAAGTTCCCAATAAATCAACAGCCGTTGTTGGTCTAAGGGAAATTTTAGAAACAGAAGAATTTAAAATTAGCCATTCTTATTTAACAATTGCTTTAGGAAAAGATGTAACTGGAAAAGTATGGTTGGCTGATTTAGGAAAAATGCCTCATATTTTAATTGCCGGAGCGACTGGTTCAGGGAAAACCGTTTGTCTGAATAGTTTTATTATTAGTTTGCTTTATAAAAATCAACCTGATCAATTAAAATTTATTTTTATTGATCCAAAAAGAGTGGAATTAAATATTTATGAAGGCATTCCTCATCTTTTGACTCCGGTTATTATAGATATTCAAAAAGCGATTAACGCTTTAAAGTGGGTGGTCAGTGAAATGGATCATCGTTTTCATTTACTTTCTGAAGATAAAAAACAAAACATTGGCGAGTATAATAAAGAGGCTGAAAATCCATTGCCATACATTATTATTGTTATTGACGAAATGGCTGATTTAATGATGCAAGCGGCTTTAGAAGCCGAGGCTTTAATTATTCGATTGGCTCAAATGGCTCGAGCGGTTGGTATTCATTTAATATTAGCCACTCAAAGGCCGTCGGTAAATATTATCACTGGTTTAATCAAAGCTAACATTACCACTAGAATCGCTTTTGGCGTCGCTTCTTCAATTGATTCTCGAACTATTTTAGATTCCAGCGGAGCAGAAAAACTTTTAGGCCGCGGGGATATGCTTTATATTTGTCCGGAAATTTCAAAACCAAAACGTTTGCAAGGGGCTTTTGTTTCTAATTTAGAAATAAAAAAAATCGTCGCTTTCATTAAAGAAAAATATGAACCAGAATATCAAGAGGAGATTATTGAAAAACCTAATATCCCAAGCATTGAAAATTTTTCAATGGATTCTGAAAATGATAATAATGATGGCGACGATGAACTTTTGTCTCAAGCCAAAGAGGTGATTTTAAAATATAAAAGAGCCTCAGCGTCTTTATTGCAAAGACGCTTGCGCATTGGCTACGCCAGAGCGGCTCGACTTTTAGATTTATTAGAAGAGCAAGGCGTTATTGGTCCGGTGGACGGAGCTAAGCCGAGAGAAATATATGTTACCGAAGAATAATTGACAATTGACAATTGACACAAAAACAAAAAAACAAAAAAAGAAGTAAAAGAAAAAGAAAAAGAAATAATATGCCAAAAAAATTGTTATCAAAATTTAAAAAGTGTTATAATTAAAAAATAATTTACTCTAAATTACAAAATACCGTATTTTTAATTCCCCCTCTCCCCCAATGGTGTTCGGAATTTTCTTTATTACTAAATTTTGGTAAAAAATGTGTGTCATTCCGACCGAGGCTTCCAGCCTGCCCCGAGCTTTGTCGAGGGGGAGGAATCCCTTGTATGGGATAGACTATAATATTACACGTTTAAGTCCGCTAACTGGCAGATCCACTTCGCTCTAAGAATCGCTTCGGTCGGAATGATAAAATTGAAGTTACTTTTTAATTTTGTGGCAAAATTTTATTTATAATTTTTTTAAATGAATATTTTTGAAAAATTATACAAAGAGCTAAAAAAGAAATATGGGAGACCGCAAGGTCAATGGAATCTTTGGTGTAAAAGGCCAAAAACCGAAGAGGAGAGAGAAGAGGTGGCAATGGGAGCGATTTTAACTCAAAGAACTAATTGGAAAAATGCGGAATTGGCTTTGAGTAATTTAAAAAAAGCGAAAATCCATTTTTTTAAAGATGTCTATAAATTAAATATCAAAAAATTAGCAACCTTAATTAGGCCATCGGGTTTTTACCAAGCCAAGGCTAATTATCTTTTTTATCTCATTGAATTTATTGTTAAGAACCAGGGTAATTTAGAGAAAATGAGAAAAGCAAATCAAGGAGAATTAAGAGAGCAATTGTTAAAATTAAAAGGCATTGGACCGGAAACAGCTGACAGCATTCTACTTTATGCTTTAGATAAACCTATTTTTGTTATTGATGAATACACCCGACGTTTAGTAAAAAAACAAAATCTAGCGAAAAATTTCTCTTATCCATTTTTGCAAAAATTATTTGAGAAAAATTTAAAAAAAGATTATTGTTTATACCAAGATTTTCACGCTTTGATTATCATAGATGGCAAAAAACATTAAGAAATTGGTTCTTCGTCGAAAAAATACAGTGAAAAATTAAGTTTTTTTGCCCTGACAGACTTCTAAGACTTTAAGTTTGAAATATTTAACATTTTAAAATTTTAAAAAATTTCTTTTCTTTCCCCCTCTCCCCTTGTGGGAGAGGG
>JACQWZ010000043.1 GCA_016209005.1 Candidatus Kuenenbacteria bacterium | reverse complement strand
ATTTATAATATCCAAGCTCATCACTAATATTTATTAATTGCTTTTATCAAGAAAAATAATTTTTCAATTTTAATTTTTAATAATATCAATGTATCTCAAATTGAAAAATAATCTGTCTTGACAAACGGGACCCCTTTAGAGAGTTAGGTAAAATATTTTTTGAGAATTTTTTTAAACTTTTTTATTATGGAATATTTAGAACATCAAATTACTGAATGTAAAAAAACAAAGGTAGACGAATTGATAGAAAGAATGAAATCAATAGACTTTCACTTACATCAAGAAACTGCCGACAAGCTTCAACTAAATCTGCAGGAAAGATTGGTGTCAATTCAAAATATTTGGAATGCTGTAAAATTAAAAATTGGTGATCCAAAAACTGCCCTAGATGTTGGGGCAGGTTTTGCATATGGAACTGTATTTCTAGATATGAATGGTATTAAAACCGTTGGAATTAAAAATGTCCATGCCAAAAACACACAAGCGTTTAAATTATTTCGCAAACTTGGAGTTACTATTAACAAGGTAAATAAAGTAGATTTTAGTAAATCCCCAGCTATTTTTGAAACTGATTTTAATGAGATGCAGGGCAATGAAGTGGCTGACTTAATTACAATGTTTTATCTGAGTGGAGAATTAGTAATGAATCCTAAAACACTTCAAGTTTGCGAAAAATTACTTAAAAAAGATGGTAGATGTATGTTTTCAACTGAAGCTAACAGGTCAACAATAAAAAAATAATTAATAATGGATATTTTCAATTACCAAGCGGTTTTTCACTTGAAATAATTGATGTTCCAAATAATTTTGAAAAGACTATTATAATTTTGAAAAAAGTTTAAAACTAAAAGGTGACTGTCACCCTTTTTTGATAGTCATTTTTTTGGCTAAAAATAACTGAAATTAGACCATAAACCCCTCACCTTTTGTTAGCTAATTTAAATTCACTTATATTTTATTTAATTAATTTTAGAAAAACCCAAAAAGTGAGGGGTAAAATTGCATTTGACACGAATTTTATTTTTTTTATTTTATTTTAAAAATTAGGGACAGTCCCTTTAACTCAATTTTTTCTATTGTGTTTACTTATCCTGCTATGGCAGGATAAGTAAACAGTTAATGTTAATACTAAAACAATTAATACTAATTATTGCTTAATTGCCTTTTGACATTTTCTTTCCTCCATTCTTTAATCTTTTTATGATTTCCGGATAAAAGAATTTTTGGAACGCGCGCTTTTTTGCCATTCATTCTAAAAATTTCTGGTCGAGTGTATTGAGGATATTCTAAAAATCCTTGTTCTGAAAAAGTTTCAACTTTGCTTGACGCGTCTTTGCCTAAAACTCCGGGCAATAAACGAGTAATTGCGTCTATAATCGCCATCGCTGGCGCTTCTCCGCCAGTTACAATATAATCACCAATAGAAATTTTTTCATCGACTAATTTATTTACTCTTTCATCAATTCCTTCATATCGCCCGCAAATTAAAATTATTTTATCTAATTTAGATAATCGTTCGGCCATTCTTTGATCAAATTTTTTTCCTTTTGGCGTCAATAAAATAATTTTTTGTTTTGGCGTTTTACGCTTTAATTTAAAAGCTTTAAGTGTTTGATATATTGGTTCTATTTTCATTAACATTCCCGGTCCTCCGCCATAAGGAGTGTCATCAACTGTTTTGCGCTTATCAAAAGCGTAGTCGCGAATATTTAAAAAATTAATTTTTATTATTTTTTTTTCTTGGCCACGTTTAATAATACTTTCATTAAAATAAGAATCAAATATGTGGGGAAAAATTGTAAGAATATTGAAAATCATAAAATAAGCTGTTAGCGTAATTGCTCACAACCCTATCTGTCATTGCGAGCTTTGTACTCAAAGCGAAGCAATCTCTAGTCAAAATTTATTACACATACGCCTTTTAATTATAGATTGCTTCGTCGGAAACCTTCTCGCAATGACAACGGTGAGCAGTTACCTGTTAGCATTTTAGCTGTTAGTTAAAATTACCTCTAAAACTACTACAAACTACCAACCACAAATGACCAACTATTAAAAACAAAACAAAAATCGCGATTAAATTATATCGCGATTTTTGTTTTATGTAAACCCCTCATCTTTTTTCAGAAAAAAGGTGAGGGGTAAAGAATGATTTATATTTTCAAATCATCCATAGCGTCGGTATTTATTACTCTTCTGTCTCTTATGCCTTTTTTAAAAGGACGTTCAGAGCCTTCTGGTTGATAAAGTTTCAAATTAACTCGGGCATTATTTTTTGCTCCAACAATTCTTAATAAAGTGCGAATGGCTTGAATTGTTTGACCAGAGCGTCCAATAACTTGTCCTGTATCTTCAACATCAACCTTTAAAGTAAGTAATACTCCCATTTCATCAACTGTTCTTTCTACGCTAACCGCTTCAGGCTTACTTACGATAGCCTTAGCAATCATTTCGATAAATGCTTGATCTGCTTGTGTTGCCATAAATTTTTCTTAATTAAAATATCAAATTCTATAAATAGCTACATTAACTGTCGACCTTTATAAAAAGCAGTTTTGCTATTTATTGCTTATAAAAATTATATAGAATCTTTAAAAAATGTCAACGGAAAACACAAAAATAAAGAAATAAAAAAACAAGAAAACAAATTAACCTAATTGACCTAAACAATTCCACAATGACCCAAAGAATTAAATCCCAATATCCAAATCCCAATGCCAAATAAAATTCCAAACCCAAAATCCCAAAAAATAATATAATCTATCCCTCACCTTTTTGAGTTATTTGAAAATAATTTTAATTAGTACTAAAAGGTGAGGGATTTATTTTAATTTGGGATTTGAGATTTTATTGGATATTTGATATTGAGATTTGGGATTTAAAAAATTTGATTTTTGATTTTGCATTTTTATTTGTCATTTTACATTTTGATTTTTTATTACTCGCTAGCTACCCAACGCTTCCCTCACCACTTTTCTATCGTCCCAAGGAATTTTTTTATTTTTAGCAATTTTAATGCAAGGCTCGCAGCCTTTGCCCAAAATTAAAACAATATCATTTTCTTGCGCTAAAGATAAAGCTTTTTCAATCGCCTCTTTTCTATCTAAAATTTCCCAATATTTTTTTCCCAAAATCATTTTTTCTTTATTAAATCCTTCAGTTATATCTTTAATAATTTCTTTTGGCGGAGTGTCGTATGGATCTTCATTGGTTAAAATAATAAAATCGGAATATTTTGAAGCGATAAATCCCAACATTGGCCTTTTCCCTTTATCTCTTATTCCTCCAGCTGAACCAAAAACAGAAATAATTTTTGATTCTTTGGGATAAATTGTTTGAATGGTTTGATAAAGTAATTCAAAGGCGTCTGGCGTGTGAGCGTGATCAATAATCACGGTAAAATTTTGCCCCTCATTTATTTTTTCCATTCTCCCCGGAATTCCTTTTATTTTTTTCAAAGCTTTTTTAATAATTTCCAAATCAATTCCTTGGGACAAACCAAGACAAATTCCAGCTAAAGCGTTATAAACATTAAATTCTCCTAAAAGATTCAAATGAAATTCTTTTCCTTGGCAAATAAAATTTGTTTCATTTATATTTTGATTAACATTCTCCGCTTTAATAATTTTTAAATAATTTTGAGTTTTGAGTTGTAGTTTTGCGTTTTGCGTTTTGCGTTTTGCGTTTATTTCGTAACCATATTTTTCATCTGATTTGAATTTTAAAAAATATTGTCCATAATCATCGTCTAAATTAGAAATAATGATTTTTCTCGCCCCATTAAATTTGCCTTGCAAACATTTAACAGGGTAAATTTTTTTAGAATTTTCTAGTGATTGAAAAAGTTTCGCTTTTGCTTTTTTATATTTTTCAAATCCTCCATGCGACTCAAGGTGCTCGGGTTGTAAATTAGTAAAAACAGCGACATCAAAATTTATACCCAATCCCCTATTTTGTTTCAATCCTTCAGACGTCACTTCAATAACCGCGTATTTACAATTCGCTTTAACCATTTTTCGAAGCATTTTTTGCAAAACAAATCTTCCTGGCATTGTCATTCTTGTTTTATTTTCCCACTCATCTTCGCTAATTTTAAAATTAATTCCCGAACAAAGACCAATTTTAAAACCAGCTTCTTCTAAAATTTTAACAATTAAATTAACGGTTGTCGATTTTCCATTAGTTCCAGTAACGCCGATGACAATTAATTTATTTGAAGGAAATCCATACCACAAACAAGCCATTGCGGATAATAGCCAATGATAAGTTGGTTGAAAAAAATTAAATATTGATTTAGGAATTATTTTTCTTCCGAAATTTAAAATTTTTTCTAACATAATTTTGATTTTAAATCTATAAAATATTTCCTTCTTTATCTACAATTTTAGCTTGGTCTTTTTTTAATTAACATATTGTTTTATTTAGTAAATACCTTACACAGTGTTGTCATCTCGACCGAACAGGCTGTCTAAAAATATGTGTTTTTGCGGTTTTAACCGCATTCTTTCGTGAAGTTAAAACTTCACAAACCCGAGCTAAAGCTTGGTAGAATGAATTTTTAGACAACCTGCGAAGTCCCGACGCTCTGGTCGAGACGAAGGCGGAGAGATCCCTTAAATGTATAAGATTACAGTCTATTATATGCAAGGGATTCCTCCACTTCGTTCGTTCGCAGACTCACTCTCTTCGGTCGGAATGACAAAATATATTTTTTAAAGCGAATTTAATTTTTTCTTGAGTTTGAGTAATGGAGTCTGGAATTTCTTGCAAAGCTGATCGCGCCTCAGATAAAGAATAACCCAAACTCACCAAAGCGTCTAAAACCTGCGAGTCGTCAGAATCGTCTGTTTTTATTCCTTCTATTTCAGATTTTATATTTTGTATTTTATTTTTTAATTCTAAAATTATTTTTTGAGCCATTTTTCTGCCTATGCCAACGACTTTAATCAAAACATCTAATTTTTCATTGATAATCGCCTTTTTAATATTTTCCACTTTGCCTTGTTTAAGAATATTTAAAGCGGATTTTGGTCCAACGCCGTTAACAGAAATAAGTTTTTTAAAAAATTCCAACTCTTCTATTTTTTTAAATCCATAAAGTTCTTGAATATCTTCTTTGTGATGAAGATAAGTATAAATTTTTATTTCTTCATTTAATTTTACTTTTTTAAAAAAATTAATCAAAACAAAAATTTGATAACCAATATCGTTATTTTCAACAACTATAAATTTACTGTCTATATCTTTATAAATAATTTTTCCTTTAAAAGAGAAAAACATAAGATAGATCATTTAATGATGGGTCAATCCTCCATAGGGATAGTTATAAACCTTTGACGAAATTATAAAATAACTATTTTAATGACAAATTTCTAATGACGAATGACAAATCAATGACAAATGACTAAATGTCAAATAAATATTAAACTAATATTTTCTTTTTACTATAGCGGAAAAAATTAAAGTTAATTCATGCGCTTCTTTCCATAATTGGCGACACTTTTCTTTTTTATTCGGCTCAGCTGTCGCTAACATATATAACCAATGGGTTGTTTCTTTGGCTTCTTTTTTACAAATACTAATTTTATGATTAAAATCTTTTTTTGATTCCGCGCAATCCGCTTCCATATAATTAGCGCCAATACTGGTAGCTGAACGAATTAACTGGCTAATAATTGATTTATTTATATTATTTTCTTTTATTGCTTTTACAAAAATAATTATTTCCACACCAAAATTAGATGTTCGTTCTGTTAAATTATAATTCTTTTTGTCATTTGGATCCCTCGACTCCGCTCGGGACAAGCTTTGAAATTGATTTGTCATTGGAAATTTGTCATTTGACATTAAAAATCAAAATTGGTTGCGGGGGCAGGATTCGAACCTGCGACCTTTGGATTATGAGCCCAACGAGCTGCCACTGCTCTACCCCGCTACGTATAAAAATAATTTTTAATTTTTAATTTTTAATCAATTTTCAATGATTTAATTTTCAAACAAAATAACATAAATCCAAAATTTAAAGCACCAAATTAAAATAAATCAAAAACCAAATACCAAAAACCAAAATTACAGATTAAAAACCTTTAAACCTTTTTATCTTTTGTTTTTGAATTTTGGTTTGTGGTTTTGATATTTGGTTTTTGGTATTTGGTATTTGGTTTTATTATTAAAATTTATTTGTGATTTGTAATTTTGAATTTTGAATTTTTAACTATCATTTTTAATTCTTACATTTTACATTTTTATCATTTGTTATTAATGATTTATTAAAACAAAATTTAAACAAAATGTCAATCGCAACATTACAAATTCGTTCGTTCGCAGACTCACTCTCTTCAGTCGGAATGACAAAGGCGAACGATTTTTATAAAAACGATTGTGAGTAGTTATATTTTCATCGCTTTTTTATCTGGCAAAGCATCATGATCTGTAAAGGCAACAATAGAAATATTATACTTCTGACAAAGATCTAGTATTTGTTGATAATTAAATTGCCCATCTGAAATTTTGGTATGATAATGAAGATTTTGATACATAGGTAAAAATTTTTTAAGAAAAAAATTTTACAAATCCTAATTTCAAAATCCTAAATCCTAAATAATATCAAAATACAAAATTCAAATCTCAAAACAATTAAATTTTGATTATTTTTGAATTTTAATCATTTGAATTTTGGATTTGTTTAGGATTTGGCGCTTAGAATTTAGAATTTACTTTGAATTTTGTAATTCAAAGTTAGAATGCTTTTAAAATTTGACTGGCGCGCATTGCTTCAATTGTTTTGATTAATCCATCAACTAAAGAAATCACCGGAAACCACTCTAATTCTTTTTTTGCTTTATCAATATTGGGCAGACCAATTCTAGTTATATAATCTGGACGTTCTTTATAAATTATTTTTGAAGAACTTTTGGTTATATCAATAATCATTTTGGCAATTTCCTCAATTTCCCAAGCCTTAGAATCGCCTAAATTAATTGGCCCTTCTATTTTTGAATTCATTACTTTAATTAATCCGATAACTAAATCTTCCACATAACAAAAAGAAGTCACCTCTTTTTGTTTATGATAAATCTCTAAAGGTTCATTTAAAATAGCTTGTTTAATTAAATCTGGAATAATTCTTCCATCGTCTAATTTCATTCTTGGTCCATAGGTATTAAAAATTCGGACAATTTTAGCCCATGGGATAATTTCTTGCAAATTTTCTGTTTGCGCCATTTGTTCAAAAACTTCCGGAGTTTTTTTAATTTTTTCTTCATTTGGCATAAAAGGAAATTCGCGCCGATAATTAGCAACCATGGCTTCGGCAAATCTTTTTCCTTCATTATTGCAACTTTTTAATCCAACTGGATCAACGTGTCCTTTTTCTTCTTCTTTAAAACAATGCAAAAAATCAACTGGCGCTCCGTAAATAGCCGCGCTAGAACAATGCAATAATTTGGCTTTATATTTAATGGCTAAATCTAAAACATTTTTCATTCCTAAAGAATTAGCTAATAAAGTTTCAATTGAATGTTTGTGATATTCTTTTGGCGATGCCGGGCAAGCTAAATTATAAATTTCTTGCAATCCTCTTAATTCTATTTTAAATTTTTTTAAACTTAAAAATATTTCTAAATTTATAGGTTCATTGATGTCATGTTTAATAAATTCAAAATTAGGAAGTTGCAAAAGATGATCTATGTTTAGTTCAAGACCAGTTAAAAAATTATCTAAACAAATAATATTAACGTCCTCTAATTTTAATAATTCTTCACAAAGATGCGAGCCAATAAATCCAGCCCCGCCAGTTATTAAAATATTTTTTTTTAAAATTTCTTTATGCATAAAATTATAATGAGCTTATATCCGCCAGCTGGTGGATTTTAGCAGTTAGAAAAATTAAAATAATTTTCAATTCATTGCGAATGACATCTTATTTTGATAGTTCAAATATCTTTTTAACTAAAATTGTTCGTGCATAAAATGCGCGAGTGATTGGTCGACGTTTTTCTGTTTTGGGGTTTATTCCTCCAGTTCCTTTTGTCCTCGCTTGTATCCATTTTCCGTCTTTGCCAGTCAAAGCGCTAAAACCTTTTTTGATAAGTTTATTTCTAATAAAATCGTAGTCGGTTTTTATTTCTTTAATTAGATCGTCATTTTCGCTAAAATCCAAACTAACGACTTTAATCAACTGTCCGTCGTTTGAATTTTTTCCGTGCCATTTTACGGCACAAAAAATAATCGCTTTTAATTTATTCCAACAATGGCTATCAAAAAATTCTGTTTCTTTTAGCTCTTTTGGATTAATCATCGTAATTGCCATTGTTTCTTTTGGAATTAACTTGCCTTTGACTTCATAAAAGCTGACTGATTTTAATTCCCATGATAAACCATTCGGAGCTTTGGAAATATTAGTTTCCAATCCTGCCAATCTTTCCAAAATTAAACCTTTCCAACCTTTATTCTGTTTGCCAGTTTCATAAGTCGTAATTTTATTTTTCAACGCAAGTTCTCTTAAATTTTTGCCGATATATTTTTTGAGATTATTTATTGCGACTGAGCGTGTAATAATTTTCATAAGGTTATTTTGATTTTTCTAAATTTTTTAATCTTTTTATTGATAAGTTTAAATATTGTTTTTCTAAATCAATGCCGATGAATTTGCGATCATTTAAAAAAGCGACAAGTCCTGTCGTGGACGAGCCCGTAAACGGATCAATAATTAAATCACCTTTGTCCGTACTGGCTAAGATTATTCTAGTTAATAAATCAATCGGTTTTTGTGTAGGATGTTTGCCGAATTTTTTTTCGCCATTTCTTGGCGGATAAATTGCCCAAACGCTTCTCATTTGTAATCCTGGTTTTTTAATAAAATCTTCCGGCCAATTTCCATCTTTCATCGCCCTATAATTAAATTTATGCTTGCTATTTTTATCTTTGCGCGCCCAAATTAAAGTTTCATGACTAGCAGTAAAAAATCGACAAGATAAATTCGGCGAAGCGTTTGGTTTTAACCACGCAATATCATTAAGAATGTGAAATTTAGCAACCTGTAATGCAAAACCACATTGATAAATTGAGTGGTAAGTTCCGCTAATCCAAATTGTGCCGCCTGGTTTTAAAACTCTTTTGCAAGCTTCAATCCAAGTAAGATGAAACTCAAAATCTTTTTTTAATCCATTGCTGACATCCCATTGACCTTTATTTACGCTAACCATTTGACCCGCATAACAAGTAAAGCCACCGTTTGAAAGTAAATAGGGCGGATCCGCAAAAATCATATCAACCGAATTTTCTGGAATTTCAGCTAATATATCAAGACTATTTCCGTGAAATAAAGAAAAATCGCTATATTTGTAGTATGGTTTAGTTTTCATATTTTCATTATATCAGAAAATAAAAAAAATTTCGCCTCCCCAAATCGCCGAAAACGATAAAAAAAATTTATCAATTACAACTCCTTGTCTCTTTTCTTTTTAAAAAATGACATCATCGCCAGACTGACTCCATTTTGAAACTCTGGATCAAAAGATTTGAATTCTTTTTTTAAATTCGCTTTTTCATCAAAAATTTTTATGATTGATTCTCCCATTTCTCCTTGACTAGTGATTAATTCATTTTTTCCATCGCCATCAATGTCGCCTGTTGTCACATTAACGCCACCTTTGAAATTTGGATCATAAGCCATTATTTGAAATTTTAAGTACAAAGAATTTTCTACTATTTTATAAACTCTAACATAAGGATTTTTTTGTCCAGCAACGCCAACTATTAATTCGTCTTTTCCGTCGCCATCAATGTCGCCTGTTGTCACATTAACGCCACCTTTGAAATTTGGATCATAAGCCATAACTTGATATTTTAAATTTCCATCTTTATCAAAAACTTTTACCAAAGGCTCGCCTATTTTTTGTCCAGTAATAATTTCATTTTTTCCATCGCCATCTAAATCGCCAATTGCCACGCTAACTCCGCCTTTAGAATTTGAATCATAAGCTATAATTTGATATTTAAAATTTACATCTTTATCAAAAACTTTTACCAAAGGCTCGCCTATTTTTTGTCCAGTAATAATTTCATTTTTTCCATCGCCATCAATGTCGCCTGTTGCCACATTGACACCGCCTTGAAAATGTTGATTATAAATAATTTGTTGATAATTTAAATTAGAATCAATATTAAAAATTTTCAAATAAGTTTTATTATCTTTATAAGATGTGGCGATAATTTTTTTAGAATTTAAAATCTCTTCGGAATTTTGGGCTAATTTTAAAGAATCTTGAGCTAATTTTAAAGATTGATAAACATTTAATCTTCCGGTGCCTAATTTATTTTTATACTCCAAATTTTGTTCATCAATTTTATCAGCTCCATTTAAAATAAAATTTTGAACTTCTTTGTTTGTTAAATTAGGAAATTGTCCCCAAATTAAAGCTGTGGCAGCAGCAATTTGAGGAGTGGCAATTGAAGTTCCAGAATAATATCCGCCATAATATTCTTTAAAATCTATTTCTTCGGAATTATAAACTTGGGCGCCATAAAAACTAATTCCTGGCGCGGAAATGTCTATACATTTTCCAAAACTAGAAAATTTTGTTTTTTGATCTTTATTATCAACAGCCGCTACGCCAATAATCATATTTTCTTGTTCATCAGAACAAATAGGATATCTAGGCGTTTTGTCTAAATCAGTTCCATTATTTTCTGAATTTTCATTTCCGGCCGCGGCAACAATAATTACTCCAGCTTTCCAGGCGCGTTCAATCGCTTTTAATAATTCTTTATCTTCTTCATTTCCAGTGAAACTTAAATTTAAAATATACGCCCCGTTTTTAATAGCGTAATCAATTGCTTTAATAAAATTATTTCCATTTCCTTTTCCCTGTTCATTTAAAATTCGCAAAGGCATAATTTTTGTTTTAAAACTTATGCCACTGATGCCTTGATTATTATTTCCTTCCGCGGCTATTATTCCAGCTATTATTGTTCCATGATTAATTGCTACTTTTGTATAATTTGGAATAATTTTGGGATTTGGATTATTTGAATTTTCAATAAAATCCCAACCATTGATGTCATCTGTATAACCATTGTTATCGTCGTCAATTCCATTTCCCGCTATTTCATTTTGATTAGTCCAAATATTCTTAATTAAATCCGGATGATCAATATCAACCCCGCCATCAAGAACAGCGACAATAATTTCTGGAGAACCAGTGGTAATATCCCATGCTTGATTAGCTTTAATTGCCGACAAATACCATTGCTTTGAATAATCTGGATCGTTTGGAACTAAAGCTATTGCCGGAAATAAAAAACTAAAAAAGAAAATAATGATAAAAATTGTAAATAAAAATTTATGTTTCATAAAATACACTTTCTTATTTTTTAAAGTTTATCCTCCATAAACTTCTCTAAAATTTTATTAATTTTCTTCTGCTTCTTTTTAGCTTCTTCGGTTGTAAACCCCTCACATTTATTAAAAATGTGAGGGGTAAAATGTTTTTTGGTCATAGGTTTTTTAATTAAAAATTACAATTTCAAGTCTATCCAATTTTTAAATTCACCTTTTTTAAATTTTTCGCTATGCTCTGTAAAATAAACCCATCTTCCGTTGCAGTTTCTTTCATCCGTGTTAGCAACTATTCCGCCAAATAAATTTTTGCCTTTTTTGTTTTCACTTTGAATATAATTTCGTAACCCATCTGACTTTGGTTCAAAATCACTTAAAAATGTTCCGTGCGGATCAAATAAACCAATTCTCCCATCTTTAAATTTAACAATAAAATCAACATAAAAAGGTTTTTGTTCTCCATTTTTGTACGGCACGGCAAAAAATGTCGCGTCTCTATCACCATTTTTAAACCACCAATCAATATTCTCGAATTTTTCTAAAAATTCAATAAAAGCCGCTTCTGTTTTCCATTCGCCAACTTTATAAAACGGCTGTGTTATGGATTTTTTAACATCTTCTTTGGTTGCGTCTTCCCCAAAAGTTAATGACTCTGGTATATTCCAATTTTCCACCGGCAATAATTCTCTTTCTTTTTTTTCTGCTTCTGCCTGATATTTTATTTTCGCTCTGTTTAAAACATTTTTGAAGTGTATTTCATTTTTATTGCTCAAAACCATCTGAACAATTTCTTCCCATTTATCCGCAATTTTTTCCCAATCTTTTTCAAAAAATTTATAAATTGATTCCTCTACTCTTTTAACTGATCTATCTTCCGGATAGAATGGCGTTAAATTATTTCTAACCCAAAAATCAAATATTTTCTGCAAATCAAAACCGCTCATTTTAATCGGCTTATCGCCAACAATTTTTGCGCCTATTAAAACATCTATATCTTCCGCTTTATAATCAGAAATGATTTTTAAATCAATCTTTCTCGCCTTAACATCAACAAATTTTTTCAAATTATACTTTTTAGCTTCCTCTAAAAAGATCTCTGTAAATAAAGGCGACAACCTCGTTTTTTCGCGATGTCTTTTTAAATAATAAGAAAACAAATTAAGCGGTTCTTTTTCATAATCCTTTTGCCTTTTACTTGTATAAATTGTTGTATACTGGTTTTGTTTTAAATTTCCCTAAAATAAATTTTCAAATTTTATAGAATTAAATTTATTCCGGTTTAAATATTTCAAACAATCTTTTATCAAAACAGAAAAATCTTTTTCTAATCTGTTATGAGTAACATTT
>JACQWZ010000042.1 GCA_016209005.1 Candidatus Kuenenbacteria bacterium | reverse complement strand
TCGTCTCAGACGCGTTAAAAAGAAAAAGATGATATAAATGTATCCTCTCAAAAATAATTTCAAATAATTTAATTTAATTTTAATTTTTAAAATCCACCTAATTCACCCAATATTATTGTCTTGACAAAGGGTACACCTTAATCCGTCAAGGGGGAGGAGAGTGTGGTATTTCGTAATTTCAGGAGTTACGCACTATTAATGTGCATTTGGCTAATATTAGCTAAAAATGAAAAATTAACAAAAATTCAATTTTCGCTAACTTTAGCCATTTTTTGATTAAACTGCGTAAGTCCTGAATTTAAAGAAAATAGGGCTTCTTGCCAGCTAGCTTACTTCCGATGATTAATTTAAAATCTTTATCGTTAGAAGAAACAAAAAAATAGAATAATAAATAATTTTCAATTTTATGGAAAATATATTTCAACAATTTTTAAAAAAGAACGAAAAAATAATTGGCACAATAGCATCTGCTTTAGCAATAATAATGTTTATTTCCTTAATTGAAATTTTACTTTCAAATATTAGAGGCGATAGTAATATTTTTATTCAACCAATTGCTACAGCTTTTAATGGATTTTTTTGGAGTTTATATGCCTATGGAAGAAAGGATTGGTTTTTATTGGTGCCAAATATTTTAGCGTGTGTTTTAGGAACTATTACTGGAGTGTCTGTATTTTTTTAAAAAATTAAAAAAATAATATGACACAAAAAATAACAAAAATTAAAGGAAAAATATTTCCAATATTAACAAAAATTAAAACTTCTTTTTAAAAATATGACTAATTTAAATTTAGTAAAAACTCAAAAAGAAACTAATGAAGCAATGGTAAAAATACCTTTGTCTGCTTTACGATGCATTGTTCATTATCCAAAAGAGAAAAAAATCATCTGTGAGATTAGTACTAATAAGATTAAAAGATTGAATGCAGTTGAAACGCTTGACGAAATTATCAGCGAAGCGCGACTTGATTATGCCCTTGGTAACTATAAATCCTTTAGTTCCGCTAAAGATTTAATTGCCGAGTTGCATTCGTAAATTTATGAAGATTAATCTTTCCTCGCGTTTTAAACGGAGTTATAAAAAGACCCCTCAATATATTCAAAACGACTTTGATAAAAAAATCAGTATTTTTATCAAAATCCCAAATCACCCTTCTTTAAAAACGCATAAACTTAAAGGTAAACTTCAAAAGTGTCTCGCGTTTCGACTCAAAGATGGATACCGTGTTCTTTTTGAGTTTTCTAATCCAGAAACTATTGATCTACTTGACATCGGTCCTCATAATATTTACAATCGATTTTAAAAATAAAAAAAATTTTAAATAATTTTCCCATAAAATAAATATGAATAATCAAAAAGCTAATCTTACAACAAAAAAATCAAGTATTAAAAAAACAATTTTATTATATCGGAATTTCAATATTTTGAATTTTGAATTTTAAATTTTGTATTTGTTTAGAATTTAGATATTGGGATTTAGGATTTTGCAATCCGCCAGCTGATTTGTCCATCATAGTTTTAACGAAAGTGGACGGACTTAAATTTTTGCTTATTTTATTATGTTAAAATATAATAACAAAAAATTAGAGCAAATTTTTAAGAAACATAAAATTGTTTTTGCTTATCTTTTTGGTTCTCAAGCAAACAAGAAAACAGGACCTTTATCTGATATTGATATAGCGATTTATTTTAATAAAAAATTAAATAAAAGCGATCGTTTTGATGAAAAACATAAACTTATGGCTGATCTTTCTGATTTATTTCAAAAAGAAAATATTGATCTCGTGTCTTTAAATGACGCTTATCCTTTGCTCGCGCATAGAATATTAAAAAATGGGCAATCTCTTTATTGTTATAATATAAAAAAACAAAAAGAATATGAAGATAAAGCAATTGGTGAATATTTAGATTGGGAACCATCATTAAGAGAGCAGACAAAATTATTATTTGCCTAATTTTAATGCGATTTTTTTATGGTTAAAATAGACAAAGAATCATTGTTAAATTTAATTGATAAAAATAAGCAATATATCAAACGTCTTGAATGGTTGCAAAAATATAGCGAGCAAAAATTTTTAGATGATTGGAGGGTTTATAGTTTGACTGATCGTTATTTACACCTTACTTTAGAATCTTTTCTTGATATTGGTAAAAAAATTATTAATCAATTAGATTTGCAAAAACCAAATTGTTATAGCGATATTCCAAGTATTTTAGCTGATAATAAAATTATACCAAGAAAAATGGAAGATAAATATAAAGAATTGGCAAAATTTAGAAACGCTCTTGTTCATGATTATCTTTATTTGGATCACAAAGAAATCTATAGACATTTAAAACAAGATCCAAATTATTTAAGACAATTTATTCAATTTGTAATAGATTTTATTAAAAAATAAATACTGATTCTGTTTGGGTCTCGAGAACCCAAACATTAAATTTTAAATACAAAGGTAGGGCATACAAAGCCAGCCATTGTTTATTGTTTAGCCAAAATTCCCTAAAAACCTTTTAAAATAAAGCTAAATTTTTCTTAATTTTAAAATGGCATAATTTTGTTAAAATTAATTAAGAGTAAAATTGGATGGACGTGCGACGTCCGATTACCATTATACATCCAACTATAAAATTTCAATTAACAAAAAAAAGACAGTCGCCTTTTAAAAAATTATGCAAATTATTATAGAAGAAAAATTAGATAAAATTATCAAAGAAAAAGAATGGAAATGGAATTTTGTATTAGCCAAATGCACATTAATAGTGCGTAAGTCCTGAGATTAAAATTTTCTAAAAAATCTATTAATTGGAACGGAAATAGTCTAAAAGGATTAAAGAAAACAAATTTTTTTATTATTAAATTTAATCAGGGAGATCATAATTTAATTTTTTTAGCCAGTCAAAATCCTCAAATTCAGGAGTTACGCACTATTAATGTGCATTTGGCTAATATTAGCTAAAAATGAAAAATTAACAAAAATTCAATTTTCGCTAACTTTAGCCATTTTTTGATTAAACTGCGTAAGTCCTGAAATTAAAACAATCAGAATTTTTAAATTTGTCCTGAGTGAAGTCGAAGAAATTAAAGAAAATGAAATCTCCTATCTACCAAAGGACAATTATCTAATTGAAGAAGGTGATAGAAGACAATGGCTTACAATTATTTTTTGTAATTTAAGTTTGAATTTTCTTAAAATTAAAGCTTCAGCCAAAAAAGGAAAATGGTATAATATTTTTAAAAAAGACGATTCTGATTTAAAATTGATTATCAATAGACAAGTCCAAAAAAATCAAGAACCAAAATCTCATAAACATTGGTTTTGGTGCGGACAAATTTTAAATGGAAACTCAAAAATTTTTGAAAAAGAATTGAATTTAAAACCAGATTTGCATTATGTTGAATTTTGGGCAGACAGAAATCCAGTAGTAGAAGAAATAAAAATAAAAATTTTTCAAAAAATTTTTGGAAAAATTGTTCTTTGGTAAGATATTGAAAAAACAGATTTTGTTAATTTAAGAAAAGAACCAAAGATAGAGGAAAAGAATATTTTAGCTCAACTAAAAAATAATGAAGAAGTTGAAATTTTAGAAGAAAGAGTTATTGGAGAATGGGTTATTTTTAAATCTTTTATTTGGCACAAAGTAAAATGGCAAGACAAAGAAGGTTATATTTTGTCTTCTTTTATTGAAATTAAAGGACAAGAAAGAGGGGTTGTTATAGAAAAAATTAAAAATAAAGCTAAAGAATTAAAAATCGATGAAAATTTAGTTTTAGCTTTAGCTTGCTGTGAATCAAAATATAAACCATACGCCACCTCACGACCATTTGAAGAAAAAGATGAAAAAGGAAGGACTTTAGCAGCTCAAGGGATTTTTCAATTAACTAATCCGACCATTGATCAATTGTTAAAAAATAAAAACCAATATCATTTTAAAATTAGTAATTCATTTAATATCGAACAAAATATCGAAGCTGGTATTAGATATTTAAAATGGCTTTTTGATATATTTTATAAAGAGGCTGATCAATCAATAGAAAAGCTAATTGGCGCTTATAATCAAAGCCAAAAATATTTTCCGCCAAATGAATCTTTGGATTATTCCCGACTTCCCACAGAAGAAAAACAAAAAGAAGTAAAACAAATAACTCAATGCGTTCTTGAAAATAAAAAGAGAAAAAATTGGAAAATATTATTTTTACCTATTTTCTTTTTTGGCATTTTTTTTACTCCTTTTGGAATGTGGTATCTAAATCAAATAGATTTTTTTGAACCAGTGGTGTCAGAAAAAGAATATTTATTGTCTCAAGTTTCTTCTTTCCCAAATATTTTTTTAGAAAGAGATAAAAATCAAATAATTTTTTTTAATTCCCAAAAAAAAATTTTAAAAAAAATTTCTGTTAAAAGGCTTAATATAGAAAAGATTTTTCAAATACCAAAAGATTTTAAAGAGTGGAATTTAATTCATCTTTATCCAAAACTTCTTCAAGGACCCAATAATAATTTTTATTTTTTAGCAGCTACTTCTTATACTTGCGGCGCTCAAAATTGCACTTGGGTTTTATATAAATATAATTTTTCAAAAGATAAATTAGAAATAATTGATAAAAATATTTTTGGTTCTCAAATAGAATTTTATCCATCTCTTAATTTTAAAAAATTAGCTTTACTTTCTTTTTATCATAGCGGTTATTGTAATGGCAAAGATTATTTAGAAATTATTAATCTTGATAATTTTCAAAAACAGGAAATAAACAAATTTCATAATGATTCTTTTTTCGCCGAGAATATTCCAAATTTTAATTGGGAAAATAATGAAATAATTAAATTTGAAACAAAATATTACAATTGCTTAAATCCAAATAATAACATTGAAAAAAATTGGATTTATGACTTAAAAAATCAAAAATTGTATGTAGGAAATTATTAATTGTTGAATAAATTATAATTTCTTATTTATGGCGTAGGATATAAATGATCGTCCAATAAAAAACTAGCACCTGCTTACCACGACAAATTATAAAGGAGATCATGATATAAATTCCTTATAAAGAGGCAATGCAAGCCATTGAGATTATAGAAAGTATTATTAAATTTATTTTATTTTAGATAAACTTGTTTAACTTCGTGGAAAATAAAATAATATAAAAACTTTTTATTTTATAAAAACTAAAACTCCTTTTAAAAAAGGGGCAATTTTTTTATGCTTTCTAAAAATTTTTCAAAAAGAATTTTTTTTAGCGCGCCAAAAGAAATTATTGATGTTCCTAATTTAATTAAACATCAAAAAAAATCATATAAATGGTTTCTCAAAGAAGGATTAAAGGAATTGTTTGAAGAAATTTCTCCGATTAAAGATTATATTGGTCGGGATTTAGAATTATATTTTAGAGATTATTATTTTGACGATTCTAAATTTGACGAAACTACCGCTCGAGAACGAAATATTACATATGAAGCCCCATTAAGAGTTAAAATAGAATTGGTTAACAAAAAAACCAAAAAAAGCAAAATTCAAGAAATTTATTTTAGCGATTTTCCTTTAATGACTAAAAAAGGAACCTTTATTATTAATGGAATTGAAAGAGTGGTTATTTCTCAACTTGTAAGATCGGCCGGTATTTTTTTTAGTCGCGAAAGCATTAAAGAAAAATTTTTTTATGGAGCAAAGGTTATTCCTAATCGAGGCGCTTGGATAGAAATAGAAACGGATGGAAATGGAGTAATCTGGGTAAAAATTGATCGAAAAAGAAAAATTGCGATAACTTCGTTTTTAAGAGCCTTTGGATATGGGAGCGACGAAGAAATTTTAGATTTATTTAAAGAATTTAAAGACAAAGAAAAAATTAAATATATAAAAAATACTCTTTTGAAAGATGTCACGCATAATATAGACGAAGGATTAGTAGAGGTTTATAAACATATTAGACCGGGAGATATGGTTACTCCGGATAATGCTAAAAGTTTAATTTACGCGATGTTTTTTAATTTTAGTCGATATGATTTAGGCAAGGTTGGACGATATAAAATTAATCAAGCTTTTAAATTAAATACTCCAATTACAAAAGAAAACCGAACTTTTAAAAGAGAAGATTTAATAAATATTCTTAAAAAAATAATGTCTTTAAATGTTAATCAAGAAAAAGCCGATGATATTGATCATTTAAGCAATCGTCGAGTAAGAGCGGTTGGAGAGTTAGTTCAAAATAAATTAAGAATTGGCTTGGCGCGAATGGAAAGAATTGTTAAAGATCGGATGAGCACTTATGAGATGGAAACAATCACTCCAAATTCTCTAATTAATATTAGATTGATAACTAATATTATTAGGGAGTTTTTTATGTCTTCGCAATTGTCGCAATTTATGGACCAAATTAATCTTTTGGCTGAATTAGAACATAAGAGACGGCTTTCAGCCACGGGACCCGGGGGGCTTGCAAGAGAACGCGCCGGATTTGAAGTTCGCGATGTTCATTATACTCATTATAGTCGAATTTGTCCAGTGGCTACCCCAGAAGGAGCTAATATTGGGTTAGTTAGTCATATGGCCTGTTACGTTGAAATAGATGATTATGGTTTTCTTAAAGCCCCTTTTGTTAAAATAATTAATAAAGTGGAAAATAAAGCGGAAATAACGCAGAATAAAATTATTAGAGAAGACATTTTAAATCCAAAAACAAAAAAAATTATTATAAAAAAAGGAGAAAAAATTACTTTAGAAATAGCCAAAAAATTAGAAAAAATTAATATTAAAGAAATTTTATGCAAGCCATTTAGAGATAAAAAAATGGTTTATTTAGACGCGACCGAAGAAGAACAATATATTACCACCACGGCAACCGTTGATTTAGAAAATAAATCTCTTGAAGATAAAGTGGAAGCAAGAATTAAAGGACAAGCCGGGACTATCTCAATAGAAGAAATTAATCTTCAAGATATTTCCCCAAAACAAATTGTTAGTATTTCCACAGCGCTTATTCCTTTTCTTGAACACAATGACGCCGCTCGAGCCCTAATGGGAAGTAATATGCAGAGGCAGGCAGTCGCCTGTATTAGAGCGGAATCTCCAATTGTTGGCACTGGCATGGAAACAAAAGTCGCTTTAGATTCTGGATATTTAATTGTCGCGGAAAATGATGGAAAAGTAATGGAAGTGGAAGCTTCAAAAATTATCGTTTTAGAAAAAAATAATAAATTGGTTATTTATCCTTTGCAAAAATTTATTCGTTCAAACGCCTCTACTTGCATAAACCAGAAAGTGTTGGTTGAAAAAGGACAAGAAATTAAAAAAGGAGATTTTTTAGCTGATGGAACAGATACCCAAAATGGAGAAGTGGCTTTGGGACAAAATATTTTAGTCGCTTTTATGTCTTTTGAGGGAGGAAATTTTGAGGATGCTATTTTAATTTCAGAAAAATTAGTTCAAGAAGATCGTTATACATCAATTCATATTGAAGATTATAAAATTGATATAAGAGAAACCAAATTGGGTCCAGAAATTATTACCAATGATATTCCTAATATAAGCGAGGAAAAATTAAAAAATTTAGACAACGAAGGAATTATTAGAATAGGGGCTGAAGTTTTTTCTGGAGATATTTTAGTCGGAAAGATTACCCCAAAAGGAGAAACAGAGTTGTCTGCCGAAGAAAAATTATTAAGAGCTATTTTTGGCGAGAAAGCAAAAGATGTTCGCGATAGTTCTCTTTATTTAAAACACGGAGAACATGGAAAGGTTATAAATGTAAAAGTTTTTTATAGAGAACAAGGAGATAAACTACCGGCCGGAGTAATAAAAACAATTCAAATTTCAATCGCTAATTTACGAAGGATTCAAGTTGGCGATAAAATGGCCGGGCGTCATGGAAATAAAGGCGTTATTTCTCGAGTTGTTCCAATAGAAGATATGCCTTATTTGAAAGATGGCACGCCGATTGATATTATTTTAAATCCTCTTGGTGTGGTTTCTAGAATGAATTTGGGACAAATTTTAGAAACTCATCTTGGATTAGCCGCCAAAACTTTAAATTATAAAATTGCCAGTCCAGTCTTAGATGGAGTGTTGGAAGAAAAAATTAAAGAAGAATTAAAAAAAGCCGGATTTCCCGAAGACGGAAAAGTTATTTTAAATAATGGAAAGTCTGGCGAAACTTTTGATAATCCAATCACCATTGGATATCCTTATATTATGAAATTGAATCATTTAGTCGAAGATAAAATTCATCAACGTTCTA
This sequence comes from Candidatus Kuenenbacteria bacterium, assembly GCA_016209005.1. Classification (GTDB taxonomy): domain Bacteria; phylum Patescibacteriota; class Patescibacteriia; order UBA2591; family PGYQ01; genus PGYQ01. The sequence continues at coordinate 10,684 of JACQWZ010000042.1, read as the reverse complement.
TTGGACCTTATTCATTAATTACTCAACAGCCTTTGGGAGGAAAAGCTCAATTTGGCGGACAAAGATTTGGAGAAATGGAAGTCTGGGCATTAGAAGCCTATGGCGCGGCTCATACTCTTCAAGAAATTTTAACAATTAAATCCGATGATGTTTTAGGCCGTTCCAAAGCTTATGAAACAATTATCAAAGGTGGCGTGATTGAAAAAGTAAATTTACCAGAATCATTCAACGTCCTTGTCCGCGAACTAAAAGGTCTTTGTTTGGATGTGGATTTATTTAAGAAAAAGTAAACCCCTCACCTTTTGCTAATTATTAAAGGGGATTAACAAAATTTTCCAAATATGTGTTTTAAAAAAGGAACAAAAGGTGAGGGGTAAAGAAACACAAAAACATAAAAACAAATTAGAAAATTTTAAATTTTAAATCAATTTTAAATTTTTTAAAAAAATTTTGTCATTCCGACCGAAGAGAGTGAGTCTGCGAACGAACGAAGTGGAGGAATCCCTACCAGAGCGTCGGGACTTCGCAGGTTGTCTAAAAATTCATTCTACCAAGCTTTAGCTCGGGTTTGTGAAGTTTTAACTTCACGAAAGAATGCGGTTAAAACCGCAAAAACCCGACTTAAAAGTCGGTAGAACACATATTTTGACAGCCTGTTCGGTCGAGATGACACATTTTTTTAAATCGTAAATCTTCAATTTTCAAGCTTAAATCTTAAATGTTTTATTATGCATCAATCAGAAACAAAAATCTGTCAAAATTGTTCTCGGGAATTTCAAATAGAGTCTGAAGATTTTGAATTTTATGAAAAAATAAAAGTCCCTCCGCCGACCTTTTGTCCGGAGTGCCGTCAGCAACGGCGGATGATGTTTCGTAACTTCAAAACTCTTTATAGACGTAATTCAGATAGGTCGATGAAATCGATAATTTCAATGTATTCCCAACAGAAACCTTATAAGATTTATTCTCAAGAAGAGTGGTGGAAAGATGATTGGGACGCAAAAATATTTGGCCGAAATTTTGATTTTAACCGACCGTTTTTTGAACAGTTTCAGGAATTGCTTTTGGCCGTGCCAAAATTTAGCATCATGAATGTTCATAGTCAGGATTGTGAATATTCCAACTTTGTGTTTGGTAGTAAAAATTGTTATTTAGTTTTTGGCACTGTTGATGATGAGGATTGCGCTTACGGGCATATAGTCTGGGAGTCAAAAGATTCTTTTGATAATCTTTATTTATACAAATCTGAACTATGTTATAAATGTGTTGATTGTTTGGGGTCATTTAAGCTTTTTTATTGTCAAGAATGCGAAAATTGTATTGAGAGCATTGGTCTTTTTGATTGCCGAAGTTGCAACAATTGTATTGGTTGCGTTGGTTTAAACTTGAAGTCCTACCATATTTTTAATGAGCCGGTTGGCAAGGAAGGATATAAAAAGTTTTTAGAAGAACATTCGATTCTTGATTCTAAAACTATTGGTTTTATTCTTGAAAAACAATTGCAACTTAGAAAAAATTTGCCACAGAGATATTTTTTTGGTTCTCATAATAACAATGTTTCGGGTAATCATATTTATAATGCCCACAATATTTATCACTCGTTTGATATAAAGAGCGGTGAAGATTCTAAGTATACCTACACTGCCAGAAAAGTCATTGATAGTTATGACGTTAGTTTTATACCCAACATAGAATTGTCTTACGAAGCTCTTACTAATAATGGGGGAAGCCGTAATTATTTTACTCACCTTTGTGTCAATTCAAATGATGTTTATTATTCTGATACCTGTTTTGATTCTCATAATATTTTTGGTTGTGTTGGTTTAAAAAAGGGGGAATACTGCATCCTCAATAAACAATACACTAAAGAAGAATATGAAAAAATGGTTCCAAAAATAATTGAACAAATGAATTCTATACCTTACATATCAGAAGTGAAAGATGAAAAAAGAGAAGTGAGAAAAAAAATTATTTATAAGTATGGTGAATTTTTCCCGCCGGAACTTTCACCATTTTATTATAATGAATCAATTGCCAATGAATACTTGCTCCTTAGTAAAGAAGAGGCCATTACTAAAGGATTTAGATGGAACGACGAGATGCCTCATCCTGTTGGTCAGGAAACTATTTTAAATGATAAGCTTCCCCAAAATCCACAAGACTTTAATGACGAATTAACCAAACATATTCTTAAATGCGATAAATGTGGGCGAAATTACCGATTAATATCAAAAGAATTAATGTTTTATAAAGAAATGAATCTTCCAATTTCAAGGGATTGTTTTAATTGTCGGCATCAACAACGAATGAATATAAGAAATGATCGTTGCCTATGGTCTGGTCAATGTCAGAAATGTGGCAATAATTTTCAAACTTCTTATTCTCCCGCTCAGCAAAAAGAATTTAAGATTTATTGTAAAGCGTGTTATCAATCGGAGTTAGGATAATTTTAAATAATTTTTAATTCCGAATTTAAAAAAACAAAAAGATGACAGTCGCCTTTTAAAAAATTATGCAAATTATTATAGAGGAAAAATTAAATAGAGTTATTAGAGAAAAAAAATGAAGAAAAATAATTATTAGTTAGAGATTTAGCCTTTAATACTTTGAATTTTGATAAAACCTTTAAAAGGAATTTGTCTATATAAACTCCAAAAAGTATAATAAAATGGAGTTATAATTATGTATAATAGAATAATAAAATTTCCTAAAAATAAAAGTTTTTTTCTTTTTGGACCGCGTGGCACAGGAAAAACAACTTGGCTGAAAAAATGCTTTCCAAAAGCATTGTATTTTGACTTGCTTGATTCAGAAACATATAATAATTTGCTGGCTAGCCCGAATCGGTTGTCGCAAATGATTCCGCCAAATTGGAATAATTGGATTGTGTTAGATGAAGTTCAGCGCGTGCCAGCTCTTCTTAATGAAGTTCACAGGCTTATTGAATCGCGAAAACTTGTGTTTGCGTTAACAGGATCAAGCGCGAGAAAACTTTCAGGAAAAAATATAAATTTATTGGCTGGCAGAGCGTTAACATTATTTATGTATCCCTTAACCGCTGTTGAGCTTGGTAAAGATTTTTTATTAAAGCATTTTTTATTGTATGGACATTTGCCTTGCACATTCCAAGAAAAAGATCCCGCAAAATATCTTTCTTCGTATGTTTCCACTTATTTGCGCGAAGAAGTGTAGCAAGAAGGATTAACCCGCAACATTGGCGCGTTCGCTCGTTTTTTAGAAACAGTAAGTTTTTCGCAAGCCCAACCTCTTAATGTTTTAGCTGTTGCCAGAGAATGCGCGGTGCATCGCAAGGTTGTTGAAAATTATTTTTCTATTTTACAAGATTTATTAATTGCAAAACAAATCCCAGTATTTACAAAAAGGGCAAAACGTCGCGTTATCGCCCATTCAAAATTTTATTTTTTTGACGCGGGCGTTTATCAGGCACTTTGCCCGAAAGGGCCACTAGATTCTTTAGAGGAAATTGATGGAGCAACTATTGAAACATTAATTTTACAGGAAATTTTCGCGATCAATGATTATTATGATTATGGATATAAAATATATTTTTGGAGAACGCGCGATGGTCATGAAGTGGATATTGTGCTTTATGGCGAACGTGGCCTTATTGCCATAGAAGTAAAGCGTGGAAATCGTTTACGCTCAGATGCATTTTGCGGATTAAAAACGTTTCTTAATGAATATCCAACGGCTCAAATATATATGCTTTATAATGGCAATAAAATTCAATGGGAAAGCGCTATCCAAATTTTACCGATTGAAAATTTTCTGAAAAATCTTGCAATTATTTTAAATAAAAAAATTAAATAAAATTTGTAAATAAAAATTAAAATAAAAATTATGCCAAAAGAAATAGGAAATGGAATATGGAATATGGAATATAGAAAAATAACATTTGACAGTTAACATTTAATATTTGACAAAAGATATGAAAATCAAAATAAATTTATGCAAAAAGAAAAAATACAATTGAATGATCTAGAAGTTAAAGATTTAGAGAGAGAGTTTAGAGGAAAGAATACAAGAAATTATTGAAAGAATTGAGCTTTGTGAAGATTATGAAAAATATAGAAAAGGCGATATTTTAAATATTTTAAGATTGCTTTTGGAAAATAAAAACATAGGAATTTCTAGTAGTTGGAGAAGCGGAAAAACTACTTTGAGTATAGATATAACAAAAGAATTAGAAAGCAAAAATATAGAATGGTTTTATAAAGATTTTTATATGGGTTATAACGAGTCAAACATAGAAAATATTCCAGATTTCTACAAGGAAAAAATAAAAAAAGAAATTGAAAATATTAAAAAAGCAGAATTGTTTATTTTTGACGAAATTGAAGGAATTTTTAAGAAAAATGAATTAGAAAAATTAAAATTTTTAAAAGAAATCTTAAATAAGGATTGTAAATTGATTTTTATTTTTGGACCAAAAATGGAAGAAAATGACATAGAGGATTTAGAAAAAATATTTGGTTCAATAAAAAATTATAATTTGTCATTTGAAGTTTCTGCGGAAGAAGCAGAGAAATTTTTAAAAAAAGAATATAATGTTGAAAATAAACAAATAATAGATTTTCTTTTAAAAATAACTAAAAATATTTATTTTTTAAAAAATTTTTGTGAAGAAATGGGAGGTTTTAGCAGTAAAGAAGAAAAAATACCTTTATCATCATCAATAACAATAGAAGATATTAAAAAGGTATTTTTTGAAAGAATGTACTATTATTGGCAGGGTGCTAAAAAAGAGAAAGAATATAACGAAAAATGGGAAGAATTATCTTTAAAATAATTTTTAATTTTTGCATTATTCACCCTGTTAAATCTTTTGCCAAAGGTAAAAGAAAATCAAAGATTTTATTTAACAGGGTAAATTTTATCACCCAAAGGATGACCAGCAAAAATGGCGATCAGCCTTTGGCTGGCATTTTTACTTTTTATTTTTTAATTTTTATTTATGTCAACTAATTTTTTGGATTTCAACGCGATTAAATTAAGAATAGCTTCACCGGAAAATATTTTAAGTTGGTCGTCTGGGGAAGTGACTAAGCCGGAGACCATTAATTATCGAACACAAAAACCAGAAAGAGACGGATTATTTTGCGAGAAAACTTTTGGTCCAATAAAAGATTGGGAATGCGCTTGCGGTAAATATAAACGGATTCGTTATAAAGGAATAATTTGCGATAAATGCGGAGTAGAAGTGACAAAGAGCGTAATTAGAAGAGAAAGAATGGGTCATATCAAATTAGTCACGCCAGTAACTCATATTTGGTTTTTAAGAGGAGTGCCTTCAAAAATAGGTTTGCTTTTAGATATGTCCATTCAAAATTTAGAAAAAGTTGTTTATTTTGCCGGTTTTATTGTTTCTGAAATTAAAGAAGAGGTTAAAAAAGATATTTTAAAACAAATAGAAGATGAATTTAAAACAGCATCTTCTAATTTAGAATTAGAATTTAATAAACAAGTCCATCAGATTAAACAAAAAACTCTTCAAGATTCAAGTATAAAAAAAAGCGATCTTAAAAATAAACTTATTGAAGAAATTAAAGCTTATAAACAAGACTATGAAGAAAAATTAAAAAAATTAAAAAACGCTTTAAAAATAACTTTAGAAGAAATTAACAGCATTAAACTTACAAAAATTTTTTCTAAAAATGAATATCAAGAATTATCTTTAAAATATGGCCATATTTTTGAAGTTGGAATTGGCGCCGAGGCTATTTATAAATTACTTTCCAAAATTGATTTAGAAAAATTAGCCACAGATTTAGAAAAAAAAATTATAGCGGATAAAACTTTAAAAAGAGAAAAAACAATCCGCCGTTTAAAATTAATTAAAAATTTAATTAATAATAAAATTAAACCGGAATGGATGATTTTAACTGTTATTCCAGTTCTTCCGCCAGACTTAAGACCAATGGTTCAATTAGACGGAGGAAGATTTGCTTCCAGCGATTTAAATGATTTATATAGAAGAATAATAAATCGCAATAATCGTCTTAAAAGGCTCATAGAATTAAACGCTCCGGAAGTAATTTGTCGCAATGAAAAAAGAATGCTTCAAGAAGTGGTAGACAATTTAATTGATAATAGCATTAGACACGGTAAAACAGTGACCGCTTCAACTGGACAAAAAAGAAGTTTAAAATCAATTTCTGATATGTTAAAAGGGAAACAAGGTCGTTTTAGGCAGAATCTTTTAGGAAAAAGGGTTGATTATTCTGGTCGTTCAGTCATTGTTGTTGGTCCTCATCTTAAACTTGATCAATGCGGAATTCCTAAAACCATGGCCTTGGAATTATTTAAACCCTTTGTTATTTCTCAATTAATTAAACAAGGATATGTTCACAATATTCGAAGCGCTGGATATTTAATTGAAGAGGGAAAAAAAGAAGTCTGGGATATTTTAGAAAATATTACCAATAAATCTTATGTTTTGCTTAATCGCGCTCCAACTCTGCATCGTTTAGGAATTCAAGCGTTTAAACCTATATTAATTGAAGGAAAAGCGATTCAAATTCATCCCATGGTTTGCACGGCTTTTAACGCCGATTTTGACGGAGATCAAATGGCCGTTCATGTGCCATTAACAATAGAGGCAAGAAACGAAGCAAAAGAAATAATGTTGTCCACTAAAAATTTATTAAAACCATCTACTGGAGATCCAATTGCCACTCCGACACAAGATATGATTGTGGGCGCTTTTTATTTAACCTATGTTAAAAAATCAAACAATACAACGCCGTTAAAAGAAATTAAAGTTTTTACTTCTAAAAATGAAGCTTTATTGGCTTATGATTTAAAGAAAATTTCTCTTCAAGAAATAATTAAAGTAAGGACAGAGCAAGGAATAATAGAAGCGACATCTGGAAAAATTATTTTTAATTCAGTGTTGCCCCCAGAACTAAAAGATTATAAAACAGTTTTTGATAAAAAAACATTAGTTCAATTAATTAAAAAGTGCCATCTTCTTTTTAGAGAAGAAAAAACAGCGATTATACTAGATAAAATAAAAGATATTACTTTAAAATATTTAACCCAAACTGGTTTTTCTTGGGGAATGAGCGAGTTGCCTAATTTGCCTCAAAAGGATAAAATTATTAGTTTAGCCGAGGAAAAAGTGGATGAAATTCAAAATCAATATGACGAGGCGTTATTAACCCAAGAAGAAAGATATAATAAAATAATTGAAATTTGGACAGACACCAAAGATCAAATTATTCAACTATGCAAAAATGTTTTAAATGAGGGAAGTTCCGCTTTTTATATGATTGAATCGGGAGCTCGAGGAAGCATCACCCAAATTACGCAGATGATGGGAATGAAAGGATTAGTTGTTAATCCAAAAGGAGAAATTATTGAACTGCCAATTAAGAGCAGTTTTAAAGAGGGATTTGATGTTTTGGAATATTTTATTTCTTCTCATGGAGCTAGAAAAGGACTTTCTGATACCGCTCTTCGCACTGCCAGCGCTGGTTATTTAACTCGACGATTAGTCGATGTCGCTCAAGGGGTGATGATTGCCGAAGAAGATTGCGAAGACACTGAAGGTTTTGTTTTAACAAAAGAAATGAATGAAAAAATAGGAGAAACATTGATAAAAAGAATATTGGGCCGAGTAATTCTTGAAAATATTATTGATCCAAAAACAAAAAAAATCCTTGTTAAAAAAGGAGAATTAATTTCTTTTGAAAAATTTAAAATAATAGAACAATTAAACTTAAGACAAATAAAAATTCGTTCAGCTTTAAGCTGCAAGTCTTCATCGGGAATTTGCCAAAAATGTTATGGTTGGGATTTAGGATATAATAAATTAGTAGAATTAGGAACAGCTGTTGGCGTCATCGCCGCTCAAAGCATTGGAGAGCCCGGAACTCAATTGACTATGAGAACTTTTCATACTGGAGGCGTGGCTGGACGAGATATTACGCAAGGATTGCCAAGAGTGGAAGAAATTTTTGAAGTGCATTCAGCCAAGAGAAAAGCCATTATTAGCGAAGTTGATGGAAAAATTATTGAAATAAAAGAAGAACAAAAAAATAAAAAAGTTTTAATTAAATGCGAAGGAACGAGCGAAGATTCATATAAAATTAAAGATAAAGATAAGTCGCAGATATTAGTAAAAGATGGACAAAAAATAAAAAAAGGGGAAGTTATGTTGCGCCAAGGAAAAAAAGAAAAAGAAATTATCGCTTCAAGAAGCGGACAAATTAAAATCTTAAAAAATGAAATTAAAATTACTTTTTCTGAAGAAAAAGTAAAAGAATATTTAATTCCAATTGGATATATTTTAAAAGTTCATGAAAATGAATTAATAATAATGGGCGATCCATTGACCGAAGGAAATTTAGATTTAGAAGAATTATTTCGCTTTAAAGGAAGACAGGCGGTGCAAAAATATATTTTAGAAGAAATTCAATATATTTATTCTTCTCAAGGACAAAAAGTAAGCGACAAACATCTTGAAATTATTATTCGTCAAATGTTTTCTCGAGTTTTTGTTCAAGATTCCGGAGGCAGCGAGTTTTTAAAAGGAGAAATTATTTCTCAATCAATTTTCACAAAGACCAATAAAAAACTTTTAGAAGAAAAGAAATTTCTAATTAAAGCCAAGGAATTGTTTTTAGGAATAACAAAAGTTTCTTTGTTAACAGAAAGTTTTTTATCCGCCGCTTCTTTTCAAGAAACCGCTCGTGTTTTAATTGACGCCGCGATTACCGGTCGCGTCGATGAATTAAAAGGACTCAAAGAGAACGTCATCATCGGTCGCCTAATTCCAACCAGAACAGGATTTAGAAAATAGCTTGTAGCTTTTTACCCCTCACCTTTTTCGGAAAAAAAAGTGAGGGGTTTAGCTTCTTAGCTTGTAGGAAGAAATTTTAGATTTTAAATTATGGGAAAATGTAAAATGTCACCCAGAGGGTGATCAGTCTTTAAAGGTGATCAGCCTCTGGCTGATAATTTTGGCTTTTTTGTTTTTCGTTTTGGATTATTATTTGTCATTTTGATTTTATGACGCGAGGACAAAAGCGTTTTTATCTATTGGCAGAACAATATTAAAAGAAATAATTAAAAATTTTTACTAAAATCAAAAAACTTATACTTTGACGCTCGGCGTCCAAGTAGGTTGCCCCACTATTATAAGATTGAATTAAAAAACCGCGACCTTGCGACTTGATGACAACAAAGAGTGGCTAGTGTCGCCAGGATTTCTAACCAAGATAATTGAATAATAATTTTTAGTGTTTGGATTCTTGAGACTCAAATAGGATTAAAATTAAAAAATGAGTTATACTTTAACCATAATTTAAATATTAAAATGCAAGAATTAACCATGCCAATTAATGTAAAAAATATTATAGACCTTGAAAAAACGGCCTTATTTTTAGGTATTTCAACAGCAACAGCAAGAAACTGGGTTAAATATGGTTATTTACGAACATACACAAATGATAAAAGGTATTTTTTCCAGTTATCCGAAATTGAGAATGTAAAATTTGACATTGAAAATGGCAACCTTGAGAAACTTAATGGACGAGCAAATAAGTTAAAGGTAGATAGAATATTTATTCCGGATGAGTATTTACAAGATGGGGTTAATATAGATGATATAATTAAAATTATAAATTTTGTAACGGAAAACAATATCAATATTTCTATTGCTCTTCTGTTGTTAAGCTTAAATTTACTTCAAAAAGAAAAAGTAATTTCAAATATCACTATTCAGGATTTAATTAGTCAAAATTTTGTTTTTACTAATAAACAAATTAGCGAGGAAATCAAAGCGTGGTTGTCTGAAATCAAAATAAATAACATAAAATCCGACTTTGCCTTTTTATTAAATTGCGTTATTCCAAAACAACGCGATACTTTAGGATTTCTATACCAATCATTATTACCTGAAGGAAAAAAATCTCAAAAAGGCGCATATTATACGCCAGAAATTATTGTTAATGAGATAATTAGAGAATATATAAAGAAGGATTCAAAGGTTTTTGATCCATGTTGCGGGACTGGTCAATTTTTATTAGCCTTCGCGGATGTAGTTGAAAATCCAAAAAATATTTATGGAGTTGATATTGACGGAATCGCAGTTAAAATTGCGAGATTAAATATATTGATAAAATATAAAAATCAAAATTTTGTACCTAATATTGTTTGCAAAAATACTCTTTTTGAAATTGGAAATTATGATTTTTTTAGTTTAAATGACGAAAACATCAGAGATTTTGATGTAATCGCGACAAATCCACCATGGGGCGTTCATTTTTCCAAATCAGATATATATTGGCTAAAAACTTATTTTCCCGAAATTGCATCGCTTGAATCTTTTTCTTATTTTTTAAAAAAGAGTATTGATTTACTTCGCGATGATGGAGTAATTTCATTTATTCTGCCTGAATCAATTCTCAATGTAAAAACACATAAAGATATAAGGGAAATAATCTTGCAAAATACTCATATTAAGAAAATTTTTTATCTTAACCGTGTTTTTAAAAAATGTTTTTACATCTGTTATTAGATTAGATATACTGGTTTTGTTTTAAATTTCCCTAAAATAAATTTTCAAATTTTATAGAATTAAATTTATTCCGGTTTAAATATTTCAAACAATCTTTTATCAAAACAGAAAAATCTTTTTCTAATCTGTTATGAGTAACAT
>JACQWZ010000124.1 GCA_016209005.1 Candidatus Kuenenbacteria bacterium | reverse complement strand
CCTTATATTTGGCTTTTTTTTTTTTTTTTTAGGTATATTTATACCAATATTCATACAATTTTTTAATTCCTTTAATGCCTCTATAGATACTTTGTATTTTCATAAAGCTATGGCCTTATGGAGTCCAATATGTATCTGGCATTATGCAAATGTAACGCGCGTTAAAGAACCAATAATCTATTTAATGAATAAAAACGAAATAATGGTTAAAAATTTTTCTTGTTTTAATAAAATTAAAAATAGAAAAAATGTTTTATTGCTGGGTGATAGTTTGGATGATATTGATATGATAGAAGGTTTTGATTATGATAATTTAATTAAAATAGGATTTTTAGATTATGATGTAGCTAATAATTTAAAACAATATAAGAAAAATTATGATATAATTATTTTAAACGATGGCCCAATGGATTTTGTAAATGAACTTTTGAGAAAAATAACTCTTAAAATGACAAATGACAAATTTCCAATGTCAAATCAATAACAAAGCTTGTCCCGAACGAAGCCGAGGGATCTAAATGTCAAATGATTTGTTTGAAAATTTATTTATTAAAAATTCATTAAAAATTAAAAATTAGAAATTCAGGAGTTACGCACTATTAATGTGTATTTGGCTAATATTAGCTAAAAATGAAAAATTAACAAAAATTCAATTTTCGCTAACTTTAGCCATTTTTTGATTAAACTGCGTAAGTCCTGAAATTAGAAATTGCAAAAATTTTTCTTAAAATTTTTGTTTATTTGCCGTCCTAGCTCAGCTGGTAGAGCAATAGTTTTGTAAACTGTAGGTCATCGGTTCGAATCCGATGGACGGCTCCATTAAATTAGCTTATAGCTTCTTAACTTGTAGATAAATTAAAAAAATTTAAAGGTCGAGAATAAATAAACCCCTCACCTTTTGAACTTTTTTAAAATTAGTTTTAAAAAAATAGATAAATGTGTTTAAATTATTAACAAAAGGTGAGGGGTAAATGAAAGGAAAAAAATTATGGAAAAAAATTATTGTTGTCCAAAATTTAATCCAGAGCCTTGGAATGAAAAAGAAATTGTTTGGCAGGATAAATTGTTTATTAAAGATCAAATAAAAAGTTTTTTTCATATTCCATTGAATATTGGCAAAGTTATAACAAAAAATATGAAAAAAATTGAAGCAAATAACGCTTTTGATTCTATTATGCTTTTTGATGAAAAATCTTTATGGGGAGCCGATGTTTATTTTGCGGTTAATAAAGACATTCAAGAGTTAGAAATGACAAAAATATCTGGAATATTTTTAACTAAAGTTTTTGAAGGGCCATATAATAATATGGGTAAATGGATAAATGAAATGAAAAAATATGTTGAATCAAAAGGCAAGGAAATAAAAAAAATGTATTTTTTTTACACCGCTTGTCCAAAATGCGCAAAAATTTATGGTAAAAATTATACTGTCATTTTCGCGAAAATAAATTAAATACTTTGAATTACAAAATGTGTCATCCCGACCGTACTTTCTCGTGGAGGGATCTAATTAAGGCTTTTTAATTTAAAATAATAAAAATTAGATTCCTCCACTTTGTTCGTTTGCAGACTCACTCTCTTCGGTCGGAATGACAAATTTTTTTATATTTCGTAAATTCACAAGGAAGCATCCCTTGTGGATGCCCATAAGAATCAAATTTTATGAAAAAAGGCAAACTAATTGTCATTGACGGATTGGATGGTTCTGGCAAGGCCACTCAAACTAAGTTGCTAATAAAAAAATTAAAAAATAATGGCTATAAAACAGCTACTATTAATTTTCCTCAATATTCTTCTTTTTTTGGCCAAACAATTGGAAGATATTTAAAAGGAGAATTTGGCAAGGCTAAAGATGTTAGCCCTTATTTAATTTCTATTTTATACGCGGCTGATCGTTGGCAAAAAAAAAACAAAATGAAAAAATGGTTAAAACAAGGGAAAATTATAATTTGCGATCGCTATGTTTCTTCTAATCAAATTCATCAGACAGGCAAATTAAAAACAAAAAATGAAAAACAGAAATTTTTAAAATGGCTTGATAAATTAGAATTTGAACTTTTTAAAATTCCCAAACCAGATTTAGTTTTATTTCTCAATGTTCCTTATAAAATAAGCCAAAAACTTATAGAAAAAAGAGGAAATAAAAAGGATATTCACGAGTCAAACTTTTCTCATTTAATCGCCGCGCAAAAACAGTCGTTAGAATTAGTGAAAAAAATTAACAATTGGATAGAAATTGATTGCGTGGAAAATAATAAAATTTTACCAAAAGAAATAATTTCAGAAAAAATTTGGCAAACACTGCAAAAGACATTAAAACAATAAAACAAAAAAATAATTTTAATCATCTTTCAAACCCCCCTTTAATAAAGGAGGTTAGTCTACCTTTTTTATTATGACAATACAACAATTAACAAAATTAATTATGGAGCAAGCTGAACAAAAAGGTTTTGGTGTTAAACTGGACGATATTAATGTTGCGGAAAAAATAGCATTAATTCATTCGGAAATCTCGGAAGCGTTTGAAGCATATCGTCATAAAAATATTAATGGCAAAGATGGTTTTAAAGAAGAGCTTGGTGATGCAATTCAACGCATACTCCATCTTTGTGGCGTACTTAATATTGATATTGAAGAGGCAATTTTAAAAAAGTTAGATTATAATAAAGATAGAAAATGGGATTGGAATAAAATAAACGAGAAGCATTTTTAAAAAATTTTTATGTATTATTTTTATTTTTTTAAAAATTATTTTTTATGAAAAAAACAACAAGTATTTTACAACCAAGAAGAGTGGGGGATAAAGATAAACAATTTATCAAAGGACAAAAAGAAACAAGTTTGTGTCCTAAATGCAAAGCGATTTATTACGATAAATGTTGGCATAAAAATTCAAAATTTTTTAAAGAAAATATAAAATGGGCAAAAAAAGTTTTGTGTCCGGCTTGTAAATGGACAAAAACAAATTTAGCCGAGGGCGTGATTATTTTAAATTTAGAAAACAATCTTAGAGAAAAAGAAATTTTAAATTTAGTAAAAAATGTGGGAGCAAGAGCCATATTGCGCGATCCAGAAGATAGAGTTATGAAAATAAACAAAGAAAAAAATAAAATAACTATTTTGACGACTGAAAATCAATTGGCTGTAAGCATTGCCAAACAAATTAAAAGAGCGTTCAAAGGCGAATTAAAAATAAAATGGTCTCATAATGAAGATGCAGTGAGAGTGGAATGGAGGGAAAAATTATAAATTCAGGACTTACGCAGTTTAATCAAAAAATGGCTAAAGTTAGCGAAAATTGAATTTTTGTTAATTTTTCATTTTTAGCTAATATTAGCCAAATGCACATTAATAGTGCGTAACTCCTGAATTTATAAT
>JACQWZ010000052.1 GCA_016209005.1 Candidatus Kuenenbacteria bacterium | reverse complement strand
TTTGTTATTAATTAAAAAAATATTTATTCTTTTAAAATTATTTTCAGAAAATTCAAAAAGTGAGGGGTTTAATTTTGGTTGTTTATAACTTTAAACTATTAACTTTAACTTTTAATTTTTAACTTTAAACTTTTAACTATTTTTAGGTCAATTAGGTTAATTTGTTTTTGTCATTTTACATTTTGATCCCTCAACAGATTCGGGACAAGCTTTTGATTTTTGATTTTTTATTATGTCAACAATAAATAAAATAATAATAACTTCCGCAATATTTCTTATTTCAATTTTGTTGATTTTGTTTTATATTATTCTTCCAACAATTAATGAAATTAAAAAATTAAATAAATATATTTATCAAGAACAAAAAGATTTAGAAATAAAATTTCAAATAGGTGAAACAATTAAAAAAATTCGCCAAAATTTTTTAAAAATTAAGCCTTATTTTCCGCAATTAAATAATATTTATTTAACCGAGGATAAAAAAATAGAATTTTTTACTCTTTTAGAAAAAACAGCCCAAAAGTGCAATCTTAAACTTGACCTTAATTTACTCCCCTTAGAATCTTCCGAAATTATCGCTTTACAGTTTGACTTAGAGGGTGAATATTTTGATTTTTTAAAATACTTGATTGATTTAGAAAAACTTGATTATTATATTAATATCAATAAAATTTTAATAAAAGATGTTACGCTAAAAACACAAACAGAAGACCTAATCTCTTTTTCTTTTCTTGATACTTATTTTCAAAAAGAAAAAATTAATAAAGAAAATTTTGGAAAAATCAAAGCTGTTTTATTTGGAGAAATTTATCAAAAAGAAAAAGATTTTTTAAAAGATAGTTTATTTTACCCCTCACCTTTTGCCAATTAAATTTAAGTTTATTTATATATTTTGTAACATTATTTTCAAAAAATCCAAAAGGTGAGTGGTTTACATACAAATGCGAAAAATACTTTTATCTAAAATATTTTCCTTCATTATGATTATAATAATCATAGCGTTTTTGAGCTGGTTATTTTTATTTTTGCATAAAAATTTTTATCAGTCTTTTACTCAAACTTATAAAGTTAGTGTTTTACAAAAAGAAATAATCACAGAAACTATTGATATTTCTTTATTTAATAAAATAATTCAAGAATTACAAATAAAAAAAAATATTGATTTCTCAACAAATTTAGAAAAAACAAAAAATCCCTTTTCTTTTTATTAATTACTATTTTATAGTATCGGAATTTGAATATTTAATTAAATCCCAATGACCAAACCCCAATGCCCAATCAAATCCTAAGCCTTAAGCCCTAATTGTATTTTATTTGGGGTTTGAGATTTGGGATTTTATTGGACATTGGATATTGGGATTTAGGATTTACAAAAATTTTTCCTAAAATTTTTGCCTATTTTATTATTTTCCCCCCGCCTAAACAAACATTTCTTTTATAAAAAACAACAAATTGACCAGACGTAATCGCTCTTTGCGGTTCATCAAATATTATTTTTATTTTTGATTTAGAAATTAAGAAAATCGTGGCAAGGGTTGATGATTGGCGATAGCGGATTTTAGCTTTTACGCGAATCTTGCGAGGTCGAATCTTGCAAGATTTTGTAGAAATAAATTCCTCACCTTTTTTTAAAAAAAAGTGAGGAATAAAATGAAAAGGAGAAAGTAAAATTTCTTTGTGATAAAGTTTTTTTTCATCTTTGGTGACAATTAAAATATTATTTAGAATATCCATTTTTATGACAAAATACGGTCCGGCCGGAAGTTTAATTCCTTTTCTTTGTCCTATGGTATAAAAATGAAGACCAGAATGTTTTCCTAAAATATTTCCCTTATCATCTTTTATCAATCCAGGTTTTTTTTCGATTTCTTGTTCTAAAAAATTTTTCATTGATTTATTTGGGACAAAACAAAAATCTTGACTTTGTTTTTTTTTAAGAAAAATTTTAAAACCCTTTTGCTCCGCTATTTTATACACTTCTGTTTTTATGTAATCACCAAAAGGAAAGACTATATATTTTAACCATTTTTGAGGCAAAAAAGACAAAGAATAAGTTTGATCTTTCTCTTTATCTTTTGCCGTTAATAGTTGGTAAGTAATAATTTTAGATCCCTTGGCTTCGCTCGGGACAAGTTTAGAATTTGAGATTTCTCGACGAAGTCGAGCGTAGTGTCCGGTGGCGACATATTTTATTTTATGTTTTTTAGCGAATTCAAAAAGTTTTTGAAATTTAAGATGGCGATTGCAAATGACGCAAGGATTGGGAGTTTTAAAATTTTTTAATTCCGAAATAAAATAATCAATCACTTTTTTTTGAAAATCTTTACCGACATCAATAATGTGATAAGGAACATTTAATTTTTTACAAACATCGCCAGCAATTTTAAAGGATTCCGCGCTACAGCAAGCATTCTCAATGTTTGGAAGTTCAACTTCCAAACATTTTTGACAGCTGGCGGATTGATTTTTCCAAGTGACGTATTTTAAAGAAACGCCGATTGGTTGCCAGCCTTGTTCTTTAAGTAAAACCAAAGCCATTGAAGAATCAACTCCTCCAGACATGCCGACAACGATTTTGGGTTTAAGAATATTTATTTTTTTTATTATTTTCATATTTTATAGCAATAGAAATGAATATTAGTTTATAATTTTCAATTTTCAATTTTCAATTTTCAATCAATTTTCAATGATAAAATTTTTAATTCTAATTTTCCAACCTCTAATTTCCAATTTCTAACATTTGTGGATAATGCATTGTTTTTAAATTATTTATATGATACTATAATAAAACAATAAAACAATAAAACAATAAAACAATCTAAAAGCTAAAAGCTAAAAGCTAAAAGCTGACTCAAATTATGCCAACCAAATTATCATTTTCTAACAAGCAAAAAAAAAAGATTCTCGCTGGAGGGGTTATGGTTTTTGGTATCTTGACACTTTTTTTGGGATTTACACAAATTAAAAATAGAATTTATAAACCATTTGATTATTTATATAAAAATAATGCCGTAAAGACTCTACAAACACCACAACAAAATGCAAATTTAGAAGAATTAAAGAATAAAGACACGGACAAAGATGGAATTTCAGATTATGATGAACTAAATGTTTATTTTACTTCTCCTTATTTAAAAGATTCTGATTCAGATGGCATTTTAGATAAAGCGGAAATAGAAGCTGGGACAGATCCAAATTGTCCGCCGGATAAAGTTTGCGATAAAACTGGAATTCCTAAAACTCCCGGAACAGAGGGAGAAACAGAAAAAAGTACGGGCGAAAAATCTTTCGCTCCCACAACAACCCTATCAATAGAAGAAATAAAACAAATTTTATTAAAAAATGGAATTCCTCAAGAACAATTAAATCAAGTTGACGACGCAACGATTAGAAAAGTTTATGAAGAAACAGTCAAAACAACTGGCATTAATCCAGTTAATCTCGGGGCTAATTCTCAAACTGAAATTCCAATAAATAATTCAGATCAAACTAATTTAGGCAATCAACCAGTAAATTTGCAAAATATGTCTGTTGAACAAATGAGAGAATATTTACTTCAACAAGGGATGAGTGAAACAGAGTTAAAACAAATTGACGACGCGACACTAAAAGAATTGTTTCAGAAAGCAATGAGTGAAGCGATGAAGCAGTAAAATTTTGAATTTTGAATCATAATTAATATCCGAATTTGTAGGGGCGAATGGCATTCGCCCAGAATGTAACAATTAAATTTGTAGGGGCGAATGGCATTCGCCCTAAATAACAGAGGGTGACCAGCCGGTCGCCCCTACAAGAAAATTTTATGTTTTTTAAAAAAAATAACAATAAAAACAAATTTCACAAAAAAATTATCATCACTGCGGTTTTGTTTTTATTTGTTTTTTCTCTAATCGGCACAACATTTTTAATTCCTCAACCAGCTCAGGCGTTTGTGGAAACTGGGATAAGCGGTATAATTATGACGACCTGGAATAAAATTAAAGATGCTGTCGTAGCAGGATGGAAAAAAACTAATGATCAACTTTGGAAAACTGGATTAAAACAAATAATAAATAAAACAGCCGCGCAAATGGGAACTTATCTCGCTACTGGTGGAAAGGGTCAAAAATCTCTTATTTTAGCAGACACAAAAAAATATCTTAAGGAAGCGGCAGATGGAGTGGCTGGAGATTATATCAATAATATTGCAAAAGGAATATTAGGAGGAACTTGTCAAGGCGTTGTTCCTAAAAAAACTTGTAAAACAGATGATGACTGCCCAGACTTAGTAGCGGGAACTTGTAAGTGGGATTCTGGAATAATTTGTATAGAAGATAAAGGGTGTCCAGTTCACAGTGAACTTCTTGCAAATACATTAAATTTTACAACTCAAGCAGAATGGGATAACCTTTCTGTCGAAGTTGAAAAACGAAAAAAAAATGGAGAAGAAGTAAGAATAGAGGGGGACAATTATGTTTCATATAAAACGGGCTGTAATATAAGTAACACAAAAAGCAAGTGTATTATAAAGGGTTTTAATCTTTGCGAGGTTGATTTTCGAGCCAGAGCTTCTTTAATAGGCGGAGTTAAAGCGGAATTTACAGAATATGAATCAGAATGTCCTTTGTCTAAAATGAGCGAACATTATAAAGAATTAAGAGATCTAAAATTTCCAGAAGATTGGGTTGATTTTCAGGCCTATTTTAATCCAGAAGCCAATGATATTGGAGCTCATTTAGCAATGACTGCTCAAATATATGACTCGCAACAAGAAAAAGTTGTAACAGAAGAAAAAAAAATAGTTGATGCCACGCTTCCTTTAACAGAAAAAATTTCTGGAGATACAAAAACGCCAGCTGGCGCAATAACCGCGGCAAGAGATAGCACTAATGAAAAAACCACAACAGCCGAAGAAAAACAAACAGGCAGTCCATGGGCTGACGCTTTTGGCATATTTATGAAAAGTTTTGCCAACACATGGTTAAAAAACCTTTTTGAAAAAGGATTAGTAAATAAAGATAACAACCCAGATCTTTCTCCTTCATCATCTACGGCAAGCTGGACGAGCATAAAGGCGGCGGAGAAAATTTATTCTTCAATGTTTACAGCGCCGATTATTTCTAGCGGAAATTATGATATTTTAACAAATTATCTTACTTGTCCGGAAGATATAAATTTCGCTCAAATGGACAATTGCGTTCTTAATCAAGAAATGGGAACTTTTTTACAAAATAATGAAAGAATAAGTTTTCAGGATGCGATAGATAAAAATAAAGAAAATGGAAGTTATAATTGGATTAACGCGCCAGTTGGTAAAGACGGAAATAAAATATTAAGCAAAGGAGATCAAAATGAAGGATTTAGTTTGGCTAATATTAAAAAAATGCGTAAGGCGCGAATTGTTCCTTTGGGATTAGAATTAGCGGCTAAAAAAATTATAGAATCCTCCGAAATCACCAGTAAAAGTTTAAAAGAAATTGTTGAGAAATTTAATAACAATAGTAAAGTATGCAGCAATAATCAATCTAAAACATGTGCAGAAGATGTGAATTGTCCCGAGGGCACTTGTAATATTCAACCATTTTATCATTTAGTCGATCCAAATTGGATTTTAAAAGTTCCTCAACATCAATGTGAAGCCAAGGTTTTTGGACAAACCTTAGAAACAGCTCAATCAACTCAAAGAAGTTCAGTTTGCGTTGATTTAAAAAGTTGTCTAAAAGAGGATGCGGAAGGTAATTGTCAAGGCGTTTGGGGATATTGTGTTAGAGAAAAAAATATTTGGCGATTTGACGGCGATCAATGTCCAGAACGTTTCAATACCTGCCAAACTTTTCAAAAAGAAAATCAAAACATTTCTTATTTAAAAAATACTTTAGATTATAATGGTTGCGACAGTAGTAATTCTGGTTGTTTGTGGTATTCAAAAACAAAAAAAACAGATGATAGAATTTATTTTAATAAAAACATTCAAGCCTGCGCCACCAATAACGATGGTTGTCATAAATTTATTCAATTAACCAATATTAATGACAATAAAACAAACGCGGATGTTTTAAAGACAGTTCAAGATGCCAATAAAATAACGTGTTCAATAGATGCTGATTGTTTGTCTGGAAAATGCGAAGCTGAAAAATGCGTTGATGATTATTATAATTATGCGACAATTAATGAAATTTATTTAAACAAAAATAGAATACAATGCAATGAAAAAAACGCTGGTTGCGAGAAATACACACCAACCGATAGAAGTCCTTATATTCCCGGAATAGTTAAAGTTGATAATATTTGTCCGCAAGAATGCGTTGGATATAAAAATTATCATCAATTAAAAACAAATTTTGAAAATGAATCATACGTTAATTTAATTCCAAATGGGAAACAATGTTCTTCAAATGAAGTTGGTTGTGATGAATTTACTAATTTAGATGAAGTGGCAAAAGGCGGAGAAGGTAAAGAATATTACACTAATTTAAGACATTGCGTAAAAACAGGCACATCTAGTTGCGGAGTTTTTTATACTTGGGTTGGCTCGGACACCCAAGGATTTCAATTAAAAGCTTATAATTTACAAAAAGATGGAAGCGCGCCAAAAATAACAAATGTTTCAATGGATTTAGGACCTTGCGAAATCGAAGCGGATGCGATAAATAATCCAGAATGTAAAGAATTTTTTGATGAATTGGGAAATCCTTATTATAAAATTTACAAAAAAACAATCACTTGTTCCGAGGATTGTCATCCTTTGCGCAAAACAAATGTCGTCCTTACTGAATTAGATTGTAAAAATTATGGCGGAACTTGGCAGAATGATCAATGTATTTTTATGGCTATTCCAAAAGAAGGAACAACTTGCTCGGCTAATGGCGCTGGTTGTCGAGCTTATCGCGGAAATCATGGCGATAATATTAGAATAATTTTGCAAGATGATTTTGAAGATGGAAATTTTGAAGGCTGGGAGAAAGCTGTTATTACAAATGAAGCCAGTGTAATTGGTGGGCATTCTATAAAATCTGATAATAATTTAATTCAATCAAGTCCAGAAGCAATGCCATCTCTATTAATTCAAAATAAATCTTACGAGATTTCTTTTTGGGCAAAAAGCGGCGGCGCTATCGCGGAAAATGCGGAAGTAAAATTTAATAACGATGAAACTATTTTATCTTTTAGAACTCAAAGCGTTGGAACTGAATGGAATAAATATACTTTTGGTCCGCTTTTGTATAATCGTCCAGTTAGCGAAACAGAAAAATTAGAAATAGTTGGCAATGTTTATATTGACAACATAAGTTTAAAAGAAATTACCAATGATATTTATTTAATAAAAAATTCTTGGAATATTCCAACTTCTTGCGATCAAACTTTAAAAGGCGAATCGCTCCTTCAAGTAATGTTAAATTGCGCGGAATATCAGGATAGAAGAGGCGCTTTTCAATATTTAAAATCTTTTGCTTTAATTTGCGATGAAAAACTTATTGGTTGTCAAACCCTAATTGATACCCAAAATTCTATTTCGCCTTATGAACAAACAATAAAAGGCATAAAAATTTCAAAAGACAGCCTCGCTTATGTTGTAAATAATCCTTTAAATTATTGTCCTTCTCAAGAAAAAGGTTGCGAGTCTTTTGGTTTGCCGGATCTTAATGTGAAGGGGGGAGATTTATGTGAAAATGATTCAGACTGTTTGCCAGGAAAATGCGGTGGAGATAAGAAATGCGAAGTGGTAAAAACAGATAAAGAGGGAAAACAAATTTGGAAAGATGTTTATTTAAAAAATAATCCAGATCAATATAAAACAATTATTTGTTCAGATAAAGAAATGTCTTGTCAAGAATATAAATATAATAATGGCAACGCAATTGCTTATTTTAAAGATCTAAAAGACAAAGTTTGCGAATATAAAATGGTTGTTGGTCAAGAAAATTACGGCTGGTATAAAAAAGGAACTGAATCCGGAGCGCCAGATTGCGAGACAGACGGGAAAATTTTAGCGGGTTGGGTTGGAATTTGCTCGGAAAATCATTCTGGTTGCACACAATTCATTGATCCCTTAGACAATCAATCGTTTTATTATTTAAATAATGACAAAATTGATCGAAATTCGCCAAATGGATTGGTTAGTAAAAAAGAAGGAAAAATTTTATTTAACGACACTTCTAAGACAGAATTAATTTATGACGCGGATGCAACTTATAATGAAAGCGAAAAACAAAATAAGGCTGTTTCTCCAGTTACAGATTGTAATTCCCCATCTTGTTTTAATGGAGCGGTCTTAAAAGAGCCTTTGCCTGATGGATGTAAAAAAGATGTAATAAAAAAATGCACGGCAAATTCTTTAATTAAAGTCGCTCGCGACAGAGTTTGCGGTCAATGGCTTTCTTGTGAAAATAGCACAGAAATATTTAGTGAAGGAAAGAAAAAAAAGATATGTGACAAAAATGGACTTTGTAGAGAATTTGCAGATAATAGTTCTTCTGAGTGTAGCAAACTGGGATGGGTTATTGCAAAAACAGGAGAGGAATGTATTAATGATTTAGATTGTTTGTCTGGGAGATGTAAAGATAAAAGGTGCGCAGAAACAATATCTTTAACTGAAGAAAATTATCAAAATAGAAATATTTTGTGGGGGGGTCTGGATTATAGTGGTTATTCTATTGCTGACCAATATCCAATTTTTACTTTGGATCAAATAAATTATCAAAAAAAAGGAGAAACTATTCCAAATTGGAAATTAGCTTATAAAACTCAAACAGAAGAAAACGCAATATCTAAATCATGTCGCGCCTATCCAGAAGCCACTTCTCCTTTTTTAAAAAGTATGTCTAATCAAGATGGTTTTCAAAACGCGAATTTTTGTAGCCAAGAAGAAGAAAAAGATGATGCCTGTGAATGCAGTTATATTAAAGTAGAGACAACGGACTATAATTTTGCTTATTTTCAAAATAGTAAATCAGAAATAACAGGAATTTGCACTGATGGAATTGACGATAAAACAAAAAAAACAAAAATGGGAATTTTATGCTCTAGCGATAATGATTGTGGAATAAAAGGACGATGTAACACAATTAAAAAATTGAATCAATATTTGGGGTGGAAGGGTTATTGTTTAGAAAAGGATCTAAACACTCAAGTTGGAAATGAAAATGCTTGTTTAACGTGGTATCCTAGCGATCTTGTTTCTGGAGAAATAAATACTTATATTAATTCCATAGACGCTGGATTTAATCCTGGGAGTGTTGAGTTGGGATTTGGTTCAGGTCCTTATTATTGTTTAAAAAAAGAAGGGAATTTTGAATGGAGGACAGAAAAAAATTATACTGATGATGACCGGTGGCTAACGTGGTGGTTTGGCACAGATTGTGGAGGATGCCTAAAAGGGTATTATCAAAGTAGATGTCATACTTGGACCAAATGGTTTAAAACGAATGCAGAATGGACTTGTGTTCCTAATCAAGGTGAAGGATGTTATGAGATAGCTACTGATCAAAGAAATTCTTTCATAAAGGATTCTGCTAAATGTAATGGTTTAAAAATATGCACTCAAATAGTTGCGACAACAGAAAAAGGAACTGCTTGGAGTGAAAGTAATGCTTGGACAGACAGAATTTGGAAAGATCAAAAAATTCCAAAATTTATAACTAAAAATAATTTTATTTATGATACTAAATGCGGGCTTTTTGGCGCCTTACCAACTGATACAACTATGCCAATTAAAGATAAGTCTGTTTATCTTTATCAGGGAGGACAATGTGGAACTTATGTGGGGGTTAATGATTATGAAAAAAATATATTAGCGCTTCAAGAAATTTTTGCTAAATCAATGAAATTTTATAAATGGCAAAAAGGAGAAGAAAAATATAAAATAAAAGTTTGTGATGAAAATTCTTATAATTATAAATCATCTCCTTATACTTTTTGTAATGAAAACGCAAATTGTCGAATTACAGGAGAATGTAAGGCAAATACTTGTGATAATGGCTTAGGACAAAAAGCTTTAAATAATGAAAACCCTCCTCAAGAATATTATACAGGAAATTGTAATCCAGATTTTGATTGTTTAGCGGGTGTAATATGTAATGCTGGAAAATGTAATGATGAAAATAAATCTTGCGTAAATAATAATCAGTGCTCTTCTAATAAATGTGAAGGAATGTGTAATGATGGAATAACAAAATGTGAGTCTACTATTACATGTCCAACAATAAATAATACTCAAGGGGTTTGCAATAATATGAAGTGTACTTTGGTGTCTTGTAATCCTAACAGTCAATGTAATAATAAAGAAGTAAAAAAATGTCCAGAGGGGGATTATATTTTATCAACACAAACAATAAGCGATTGTATGCAAAAATGTATAGATGAAAACCCTTCTTATTTAGTTGATTTAGGAAAAAAATGTAAGGATGGCACAGAACCAAAAGTTCAAATTGGAAATCTTACAGAAATTACAAATGGAATTTGTAGAACAAATAAATTTTGCGTGAGTGGAACAAATAAGAATGCATGTTCTAATCCTTCAGATTGTAGCAATGAAAAAGGTTTGTGTGTAGAAAAAGAAATGACAATGGGAAGTCCGGGAATTTCTCAATATATAGAAACAGATCAAGATATAACCCCTTGGAATATTACAAAAGAAAAAGGTGTAAATAATTCTGTTCAAATTCAAGCAATAGATATAGAAGGTTGTAAAGTTACAGAAAATTGGTGTCCAGCCGCAATAAATGGCATAGGTAAATTTACTATTAATGGTAAATATAATAGAGAGGATATAGTGGGCGGAGAGGGTGTTTTATCTGCGGTTGTGAAATTTTATGCTTGGGTTGATAAAAATCAAATGCCAATAAAAGAAATTGTAATTGATTGGGGAGATGGAGCTAAGTCAACCTCAAGCGGTTTATTTAAAAATCATAAGGAAGAATGCGAAAAAATTGATCCTGATTTTGGAGATTCTTCCCAAGCTTGTACCGAGACATATTTTCAATATAGCCATGTTTATGTTTGTAATCAAGAAAATGGATGTACATTTATTCCTAAAATTAGTGTGAAAGATAATTGGGGTTGGTGTACTAATGGAAAATACGCTGGCGATAATATTACTTGTTCTTCTATCAATGGTCAAATTACGTTTGCTGGAAAAATAATTGTGGAACAATAACTGACAATTGGGAAAAAGAGACAAAGGTAATATCGGGAGTAACGCTTGAGGTTGAAGATTAATGATTATATCAACCGCTAGTCTAAAAACACGAATACACACCAATAAAGAGGGCTTTAATTTCTAATTTCCAATTCCTAATTTTTAATCAAAACCCAAATGGTAATTCAAATAATAATTCGTCATTGCGAGGAGCTGTACTCAGCGACGAAGCAATCTAATATTATGGAACGACAATATTTTATTTACATCATGACCAATCAAAATAATACAGCGCTTTATACTGGAGTGACAAATAATTTAACAAGACGCATCTATGAGCATAAAGAAAAACTTGTTAAAGGTTTTACAAAAAAATATAATATTATTAAATTAGTTTATTATGAAATTTTTAATGATATTGGAAATGCAATTTTAAGAGAAAAACAAATTAAAGGCGGATCAAGAGCTAAAAAAATAAAGTTGATTGAGAGTATAAACAAAGAATGGAAGGATTTATACGATGAATTATAAGAGAGATTGCTTTGTTGGAAGCCTCCTCGCAATGACAGAATGTTTTTTGTCATTGCGAGGAGCTGTACTCAGCGACGAAGCAATCTAATAAAATTATGAAAAAATTAACAAAACACAAATTTATATTTTTCTACATTCTGCCAATTTTTCTCCTGGCCAGTCTTTTTTTTATATTTCCTCATTCAGCCAATGCGGCGGCGGGATTATTGGGTTTTATTTTTGGAGATTTAGGGGCAAGAGTTTTGGGATGTGTTAGTATAGTTTTATATGGGATAATTGGACTTTTAGCTAAATTATTAATTGTTATTATTCAAATATTAATCGCCGTCAGTTCATACAATGATTTTATTAACGCGCCGGCGATAACCGAGGGTTGGGCGATAATTAGAGATGTGGCAAATATGTTTTTTGTGATTGTTCTTTTAATTATCGCTATTAGCACTATTCTGGGAATTGAAACTTATAATTATAAAAAATTATTGCCAAAATTGCTTCTAATGGCCATCTTGATAAATTTTTCAAAAATGATTTGCGGGCTTTTGATTGATCTTAGTCAAGTGGTTATGATGACTTTTGTTGATGGATATAAAGAAGCGGCAGCCGGAAATATGGCTAGTGCTTTTCAATTAGATCAAATATTAAGTTGGGGTTTTAAAACACAAGAGGCAAAAGAGGCAAATATGAGTTATTTAGAAATAATGGGAGCGCTTTTGTTAGCATTAGTTTTAGTTATTGTGGCTATTTCTGTAACCCTGGGAACAATTTTAATTTTTTTAATTAGAATTATAATGATTTGGTTTTTAGTTGTGCTTTCTCCTTTGGCTTATCTTTTGTCAGCTTTTCCTGGCGGAGCAAAATACGCTCAACAATGGTGGATTGCATTTACTAAATATCTAATTGTATGACCAGCAATGGCTTTCTTTTTATGTTATCTTTAATAGTAATGTCAACGGTCGATGTAGGTTTTACTGCAGAAAAAAGAATCTTAGAAGGAAAAACGGGCGAAACAAAAGTAGTAATTGAAGAAAATGTGCCAGATTTAGGAATTTCAAAAGAGCTTTATGCTAGTATTTCAACCGTCAGCAGTTCAAGTCATCTTTTGAGTTATATTATTGCGATTGGAATGTTATGCGGATCAATGATGGTCGCTCAACAACTCGGCGTCGCCGGCGCTGGCATGGCTATGAATTTAGCGAAGAAAGTTGGAGGATTTGGATTAAAACAACTTATTCAACGCCCTTTAACAAAACCATTTAGAATGGCTAGTCGATTTGGTAAAAAATTATATGCTGGAGAGGCATGGGGTGGCAGAATGCAAGGAATTTCATTCAACCTAAGAGATATTTTTAGAAAACGCGCTGAAGCAAAAAAGGGACAGGAGGCAGAATGGATGAGAATGGGAGATGTTAGAGCCGGAATAAATTTAAGAACTGGCGGATTGAAAGGGGCATTAACTGGTATGGGTTCTGAGAGTCATTATAGAAATTATTCAGGAATAATAAGTGGATTTCAAAAAACTTTTCTTACGGGATGGAGTGGTAGAAAAGAAATAGAAAAATTAAAAAGAGATGAAGAAACACAGGAAAATGTTATAAGCAGTCAAGTAACAGCTGTCCCTATTCAAGCAGAAATAGAGAAATATGCAGCTGACAATAATATAGTTTTAGATCCAGCAACTCATACGGCATTAGCCACAGATTCAGAAGGAATTAAAAAAATGGCAGAATTTGAAAAAGAATGGAAACTTAAAAAAGCAAAAGAATATAATAATGGACCAACAGAAGAAGAAATTATAGCGGGTACAACAGGTGCTAATGCAGGAATAACAGCAGACCAATTTATTAGTACTTGGAAAGGCCAAAAAGAACAACTATTTGGAATAACATCAGGAACAGGAACAACCGCAATTGATAATGGATTTAAAGAATTAGAACGAATAGATAAGAGAAAACAAGCTATTGCTCCAGACACAGTGGAAGATAAGATAAAAGAAAGAAGCCTTATTTCTACAATAAAAGATAAACATAAAGACTTTACTCTCCCGCAACTTACAAGCGCTTTTAAAAAGGCTTTAAAATCAAAAGACGATTTAAAAATAAAGGCTATTTTGGCTTTAATAGCCGAAAAAGAGGGGCTTGATGATTTATTAAAAGAACAAGGCAGAACTGATAATACAGAAGGATATATTGGGTTTATGAAAAAAATAAAAACAGATTTGAATATGGATGATCAAGAAGCTCTTGGACTTCAAGCGGAAATAGGCGCGATAGCCGGAAGAGAAGGTCAAGCGCAATTTGATAAAACAGTTGGCATAAATAAGAAAGATGGTGAATATAAAGCAAGAAATAAAAATGAAATTGATTTAGCTCGACACAATGAAATAGGAGTAGCAAAAACCGCAAGAGAAATATGCATGAAAATGCCAAAATATATTACAGAAGAAAATGGGAAAATAACCGATCCCGGTAAATTACTTATACAAGATAATTTTGATTCTATAAAAGATCTTATTACGAGAGGGGAATTAAATCCTGAATTGATAAAATTATTTAGTACGGCAGGCATGGATATACAATTAAAAAATCTTTGGAAAAATGAAGACGATAGCGCGGTTCAAGATTTAATTGATAAAATAAAACACACAGAAGCGGGTAAGTCTTTAGCAAGTAGAGTTGCAAACGCAGATACACAATATTCAATACCAAAAACAAAGGATACAGAACAACAAGCAACACAAGCAACAATAAAAGCGCAACAAGATTTAACAACAGCAACAACAACAACAACGAAAGCACAACAAGATTTAGCAACAGCAACAGCAGCGCAACAAGCGCAAGCAGCGCAACAAGCGCAAGCAGCGCAACAAGCGCAAGCAGCGCAACAAGCTTTAGAAAAAATACAAAAAGATTTAGTAAAAGCAAAACAAGAACAATTAAAGCAACAATTAATAGCAACAACAGCGACAGCAGAAGCGGCGGCAGAAACAGATGTAACACAGCGACAGCAAAAATTAGCGACAGCGGCAAGAGCAGCGCAAGCAGCGCAACAAGCGCAAATAATAGTGGCACAAAAAGAACAAAAATTACCAAAAGCGCAACAAGCACAACAACAAACAGC
This sequence comes from Candidatus Kuenenbacteria bacterium, assembly GCA_016209005.1. Lineage (GTDB taxonomy): Bacteria > Patescibacteriota > Patescibacteriia > UBA2591 > PGYQ01 > PGYQ01. The sequence goes on along the minus strand of JACQWZ010000052.1, from coordinate 385 downwards.
GCAACAAGCGCGACAAGAATCAGCAAAAGAAAAACAAACAAGACAACAAGAGCAACAAGCGCGAACACAATTAACAACAGCAACACAAGCAGAGCAAGCAGCAGCGCGAGCAGTGCAAACAGCGCAAGTAGCGCAAGCGGCGGCGGCAAGAGCAGCGCGAACAGCACAAGCAGCGCAACAACCATAAGACAAAAAGAATAATAGAACAGTATAACAAAATTCAATAATTTGCGATTTGTTTTTAGGTTTTATGTTGATGATCTGTTGATGTCTGTCTTCAACAGGTCAATGCGTAAGATTTTTGTAGGGGCGTTTAAAAGAGATTAGAAATTTTAGATTTTAAATTTTAGATTAAAAATACAGAATTAAAAATCAATCCCATTAG
>JACQWZ010000131.1 GCA_016209005.1 Candidatus Kuenenbacteria bacterium | reverse complement strand
TTACATACGGAAAAGTGTTGTGAACTGCAACAAGTTTTGCTTTGAGCTCAACCCTCAGGGTTCTTGCACTACCCTCGCCCTAAAACTTCTGGAAAAAACATATTTTATGTAAAACTTCATGCATTACTTCTGTCGCTAATTACCTAAGTATTCCTTAGTTTTTATACATTACACCTATTGCTTTTAAAATCTTTCTTTGTTTTGGTTCTAACTCAACTGTTAAATCCCATGAATGTTTATTGGTCGTATCAAATAATTCAACCTTATAGCCTTGTTTGAGATTATCTAAAGCTTCGATTGCAGATATGTCCAGTTTTCTTAATTTATAGTTCATTAAAGAAAGTATGGCGTAAGCTAAATAACATATCCTAACATGTCCTTCAACATGATCTTTTAACCAAACTCTTATCGGTCTGAGATTTAATATCCCTTTCATTTGTTTGAATGCTCTTTCAACAATATCCTTATCAAAATATTTTTTTACAATATCCTTTGCAGGATATTTTGTATTATGATATATTAAAGAATAACCAATTAACGAATCACTTTCCTTTTCTTTATTAAAATTTATTTGCTTTTTTAAGACTTCATATGCGGGATTGTATATTGCTATTAACTGCCCACCCAAATATTTAAATGATTGGATGAAGACCTCTGTGTTTTTTAGCTTAACCCTGTTAGCTAACGTATATATTTCCTCTCTGTTAATTTTTTTGAGATAATTTTCTTTGAGATTATTGGATTTTTTCAAACCAGCAATTAGAGTATATTTCAATTTTTGAAGCGTCCCGATATTTTCGGGAGTGGTCATGCCTCTATCGACGATAATTGAGTCCATGTCCAAATCTTTTAATGTCAAAACCATATCCTTTAAGATATTGATTTGCGACAAATTTCCGTGATATTGTTTTTGTAAAATGGGAAAACCTTGATCAAAAGTTACGCCAAGCCCAATTTGCAATAGTTTTCTTACCTTTCCTTCCTTGCCTTTGCGCTTCTTAATTTTTTGAGATGCGCCTTCAAAATAAGTATCAGTAACATCTATTATCGCTGCCTTAGAAAAATCTTCATATTTTTTGAAGACTTTCATCATATCTAAATTTAGTTCTTGAAACTCATCTTCTTCTATTTCTGATAATGATTCATATAATTTTTTAAGAGAGACATCTGTAATATCAAGAACATCTGGTATCTCAGTAAACCTTAACCAATCAGCTAATTTATTGATGCTTCTTTTTTCAAGTAATTGTGAATAGACAAGAGCAAGAACATATTCATTGCTGATATCTTTAAGCCCTAACTCATTGGAGATTTTATCAATAGCTAAAACATCTAAACTTCTTTTGACATTTTTAATCTTGATGGAATCACTAGAAATTCTTTTAACCGGTTTTCCGTTGATTTCTTTTCCAAGATATTTTATTACCTTCTGCTTGACATTTCCATCTTTTCTGTAACTTTCTACTTCTGCCAAATAAGTTCCACTTTTTTTCTTAATTTTTCTTATAAATACCATTGTAATGTATAAATTATACATTACAAGTATATATACTTTTCGGTTTTTAGACGGCAAATTATGTAGTGAGAAAAATCAAAGTAAATCTAGGTAATTAGTTGATTATCTTTAGATTGATTGTTTTTAATTAGTTGATTATCTTTAGATTGATTGTCTTTAATTAGCTGATTATCTTTAGATTGATTGCCTTTAATTAGTTGATTATCTTTACTTTCAAGCTTAATCACATCAACCTCTCAAGCTCATTAACCTTCTGGCCGATAAGATCAAATCCTGCTTGCCAGAATTCCTTTGAGTTAATATTAATCCCT
>JACQWZ010000127.1 GCA_016209005.1 Candidatus Kuenenbacteria bacterium | reverse complement strand
TCTGATTGCTAATTAAATAGTGACAATAAAGCTCTTTGTTTATAAAGCTTGATATAGACTTTCACCCCCTTTCTATGTTAAGTTTACTATCTATATTTTACCTTATTTTATTAATGTGCGTAAGTCCTGAAATTATAAATTCAGGACTTACGCAGTTTAATTAAAAAATGGCTAAAGTTAGCGAAAATTGAATTTTTGTTAATTTTTCATTTTTAGCTAATATTAGCCAAATGCACATTAATAGTGCGTAACTCCTGAAATTATAAATTCTTAATTTATTTGTGTTTATTCGTGTTAATAGATTAGTGGTTGACTTTATTCTTATTTTATTTTTTCATGTTTTATTTTATTCAACAAGACAAAAAATATGTCTGGACGATTATTTCCACTTTAATTGTCATTGGTTTGGCTTTTAATCTTTTTTTGTGGCAAATAAGATTTTTAGGTTTGGTTTTTTTAGTTGCTTATTTTATTATTAATGGGCTTTGGTTGGGGCAGATAATAAAAAAGATTTTATTTGCCAAAGAAGACGCTTACTCTTATTTTTCGCAACACAAAAAGATAGAAATTTTTTCTTTTCTTTTTGGCATTCTTTTATTGATTTATCTAATTGGTTTTTTAGGAGCGATTTTTTTAATTTTTTATAAATTTTCCTTGGTTCAAATTCCGTTAATTTTTGGAATTTTAACTTTAATTATTTCGTTTTTAATTCATTTAGATCTTTTTGCTTGGCATCCAGTAGACGATAAAATTATTTTAGACAAATCTTTTTCAGAAGAAACAAAGAGATATTGGCGCATTAATCCTTTTTGGTTAGTCGGTTTATTTTTTTTATTTTTATTTGGTTTGTTTTTGTTGTGGGGAGCTCGAACTGGAAATTACATTCAATCTCCATGGGATGTAATTCCTAAAATATATTTGTATGTTTATTTAATAGCAACTTTAATGGTTGCTTTTTTAATTTTTTCTAAACAAAAAATTTACTTTATTTTTTTTGCTATTATTTTACATTCATTTTTACTCCATGCTTATTTGCCGATTGTTTATAAAACTGGTTTTGGAGAAAATAAATGGAAACATTTAGGAATTGAAAGACAGATATTAAACACTGAAAAAGATTTCGTGCCATTGAGAGAAAATAAAGAGGGAAGCGCTAATCAATGGGCTTTGACTATTTTTTTAAGCAAAATTTTAAATGTTAATATTTTTTGGGTAGATCTTTTGCTTTTATATTTAATTTGGTCAATTTTTATTCCTTTAATTTTTTTTGAATTAGCTAAATTTTTATTTCAAAATTTTAAGGGTCCGCCAGATGATGAAGTGGTACGAGGTTTGCTTTTGACCGCTTTTTTGCCGTCTTTATTTTTTTCTTTTCAAGTTTATGGCAGTGTGACGACGTCAATCGCTTTGAGCTATCTTTTCTTTTTCTTTATTTTGCTTTTTTGGTTGAATTATTTAGTCACTAAACAAAAAATATCTTTAATCACAGCGATTATTTTAAGTTTATTAATGTTTTTTGGATGTCAAATTAATTTTACTGATTCGATTGAATTGATAACACAAAATAATCTTTATCAAATTAAAGATAATTTTCAAAATTTTGCTTTATTATTTTCTGAACATCTTCCAATAATAATTAATCTCTGCATTTTTTCTTTGATAATTCTTGGAATTTTTAAAATTAAAAAAATGCCCCACAAAGAAGTTGGTTATTTTTTTGCGATTAGTTTTTTTATTTTGGGATTTTTTAATCTTATTTGTTTTTTAATAAAAGAATTAGAAATTTTTAATAAAAATAATGAGTTAGGCATGGGATTTATTATAATTTTTCTCTTATCTTGGGGAATTTATTGTTTTTTAAATTTAGAATTAGAGTGGCTTACAGAAAAACAAAAAATTATAATTGTTTGTTTTTTTCTAGCTTTTAGTTCAACAATCGTTTACGTTTCAGGACCTAGTTTGCAAAATTCTGTGACGCCCGATGATTTAAAAGTAGCTGAATATGTTTGGCAGGAAATTCAAAATAATCCAAAAGAATTAGGGCATCCCTGTGTTTTATCTGACACAAAATTTCTCTTGGCGCTAGAATCAATTTCGGGACGAAATGTTATGCAGGGTGGATTTTCAAATGAAAATGAAATAAAAAGAAAGCAGCTTTTTAAAGATATAATAGAAAATTTTTCAATCAGACATATGGAATTAGCGACTGAAACGACTCAATCGCTAAGTTGTTATTTAATTGTCAAAGAAGGGCAATTTAAAAATTCTAATGTCAAAAAAAACATTGAAGAAATTTTAGAGTCTTATGAAAAAGTCGACAATATACACATCTTTCATTATACAATAAATGAGTATTAATTTTTTTTCCGAGGTTCAACCTTTCCTAAGGTTGAACCTCCTAACATTGAATTTTTTCTTTGTCATTCCGACCCGAAGCTTCTTTCCTTATTGTCATCCCGACCGCGCTTTCTCGTGGAGGGATCTAATTTTAATTTTTAATTTTTTCTATATTACGTGTCAAGCAATTAAGGAATGTTGCCGAACTTTCATCGGCACTGCAACTAAAAATGTTGCCAAAGGAGCAGATGATTTTTTAAAAATTTCGACCTTTTTTTGTGATACAATTGTTATATGCGATTGTTTTTTACAAGATGCTTCATAAAGTAAATCTTGCTGTTTTTTAATATCGCGTTTG
>JACQWZ010000126.1 GCA_016209005.1 Candidatus Kuenenbacteria bacterium | reverse complement strand
TCTGATTGCTAATTAAATAGTGACAATAAAGCTCTTTGTTTATAAAGCTTGATATAGACTTTCACCCCCTTTCTATGTTAAGTTTACTATCTATATTTTACCTTATTTTATTAATGTGCGTAAGTCCTGAAATTATAAATTTTAAATTCGTATGTTAAATTATTATTAAATAATTATTAAGCTAGATATTGTTCTTTTACATTTTTTGGAATATGGTAAGAGCGGGATGAGGCGAGGCTATTTTGAATTTTATTTGCGGTTGATGTCTGTCTTCAACAGGTCAATACATAAGATTTTTGTGGAGGCGAAAGAATAATTCTCAATATCAAATTTAATTTTTTTAAAATAACAGGGCGACCAGCCGGTCGCCCCTACGACAGAAATATAATTTAATTTTAATTTTTAAACATTGAGAAATTTAAAAATTCATTTAAAATTTAAAATTTAAAATTTAAAATTATTTTTATTTAGTGGTTGACTTTCTCATTATTAATTTCCCAAAAAGCTACAAGCTAATTTTTATGCCTACAATACAAGAATTATTAAAACAATTTCATATTGAAAAAACCGAAGTTTGCGAAGACCTTGAAAAAGGGGTGAATGATTTTATTAAATTTAATATGGTCAACGAAGCTTCTGGATTTGCCAAAAATTTAACTCTGGCAATAAATGGGTTTCCTAAATTTAAAGAAACATATCCATATTTGTTTGAAAGATACCAAGATTTAATTCTCAAAACAAAATGGGTCGCCTTGTCTCGATTTTCAGAAAAAGAAATTATTGATCTTTTTGAAAATCATTTTACTAAAATTTTTGAATTAGAATATTTAAATCTTTGGGATAAAATTGAAATGAAATTAATTAGCATTCCATTTTGCGAAGACAGAGATGAATTTAAAAAGAAAATAAGAGAAGCGCTTTTGAGAAATAAAGAAAATTTTACCAGCAAGATAATGATTTACGAAGATAAAAAATTTAAACCAACTGTTGGCAACTGGCTTTTGCTTTATAATAAAATTTTAGGCACCGAATCGCTTTCTCATCTTAAAAGAGCCCAATTTTTTGTTTCAAATCCAAATATAAAAACATTAAGTCCGGAAGAAAAAGAAAATTTGCGAACTTTAATTAATCTATATGAAAGACTAAAACTTTCTTCTTTGACTTTGGAAGGATTTGAGGAAGAAATTCCAGTTAATGAGCCGGGGAGAAAAGGAATAATTAAAAGAGGAGTTTTTTATCCAGAAAATGAAAAAGCAATTCGTGATTTTAGAAAAAGAATGAAAGATTTTGAAGATTCAATGAAATTTGAAAAAGTTTTAAAAACACAAAAACAAGAAAACACAAAAACACAAAAACAAAAAAACAATTTTGTAGGAGCGCCTCCTCTTGTGGACGTCCAATTAAAACAAGAGAAAAAAGAAACTACTGTTAAAGAAAAAATTATGGCTGATTATTTTAAAGGACAATTAGAACAAAAAGTTATTTATAATTTTGAAAGAGAAATTATAAATGAGACAAAAAAAGATCCAGAAAAAATCAAATTAGTTTTTCAGCAAGCCTTAGATGTTCCGGAAAGAGAAAAAGCGATTGCCGCTTTGAAAATTTTAGCTCAAATTAACGAACTTCCAGAGTTGGTAAAAGATGAAAAAATCGGGCAAGGATTTGTTGTTTTTCTTTCTGAATTAGGTGAAAAAATAACAATGGACGATCTTAAACAATTATCAAATTCCATTAAATACACAAATTTGCTTTTGCAATATATTTTAAAAAATAAATTAGGATTAAGCGAAAATGATTCGGCTAAAGTTGGCGTTCAATTTTCCAATATCTTAAGCGCCTTTAATAAAGATTTTAGAAAAATGGTTTATTTTAACGCGGACAAAGGAGAATTTAGGTGGAGCTAAAATTTGCGAAGCAAATTTTATTTAATTTTCAATTTTCAAGTACCAATTTTCAATCAATTTTCAATGAATCAATTTTCAAACAATAACACAAACAATGAAAAGAAATATGATTT
>JACQWZ010000125.1 GCA_016209005.1 Candidatus Kuenenbacteria bacterium | reverse complement strand
TTGAAAAGATATTTCTGTGGATAACTTATAGAATTTACTACACTACGATTTTTAAATAAAAAAAGAGGTAGAATGGCTTAGATTAGCCAAATTCTGCCTCTTAAATTCCGAATTCTTCCCGTCATCTGTCAAAGACGGGTTGTAAAGATGGTAAGCAAGCTTACAAAGAAACCATAGTTCATGTTTTTGAAGTTGCTGAAAAACAGGGGGTGAAAAAGATTTTTGATATGCCAAATGTTGACCCGCTGATTTTGCTTGAAAAAGATATTAAAGAAAGATTAAAACTTGTTCCGAAAAATCGAAAAAAAGATTATTTTTTATATATTGGTGCTACGGCCAATAAAAAACAATTAAAAGACGCTGTAAAATGTTATAATAAATATCAGCAAGTGATTGGTATTAAGCTATATGCGGGAAAAACAATAGGAAATTTGGCGATTATTGATATAGAAAATCAAAGAAAGGTATATAAAATTTTAAGTGAATTAAATTATAAAGGGGTGCTTGCTGTTCATTGCGAAAAAGAAAAATATTTAAAATCAAAACTTTGGAATTTTTTAAAACCAATTAGTCATTCTTTTGCCAGACCCAAAAAAGCAGAAATAGAATCAGTAAAAGATCAGATAAAATTAGTTAAAGAAACCGATTTTAAGGGGATTTTACATATTTGCCATATTACCTGCCCAGAATCTGTGGAATTAGTTGACAGGGCAAGAAAAGAAATAAAAATTACTTGCGGAGCAACACCACATCATATTTTATGGGATAATAAAATGTTTAAAAGACCAGACGGATTGCTTTATAAAATGAATCCCCCGCTTAGAAATAAAAAAGATGTTTTAAAATTAAGGCAATATTTAAAACAAGGAAAAATAGATTGGATAGAAACCGACCACGCTTCTCACACTATTGGAGAAAAATTATTTTTTCCTTATTTATCAGGATATCCTTCTTTACATCTTTATAAAAATTTTGTAGAAAAATTTTTACCAAGCATTGGCATTAATAAAAAATTGATCAAAAAATTAACATTTAAAAATATTTATAAAACATTTAAAAATAAATTGGAATAATTTTTACTGAAATAAAAAATTAAGCGCTGATAGGTGAGAATAAATCAGTAGGCAGTTCACTTAAAAATATTATGCTGATTCAAAATAAACCCCTCACCTTTTATTAACTAATTTAAAATTATTATATGTCTTGCTTAATTAATTTTACCCCTCACCTTTTATTAACTAAAAAAAGTGAGGGGTTTAGAAAAATTCAAAAGGTGAGGGGTAAAATTCAAAAAGCGGTTGAAATTTTAAAAAATGGCGGAATAATAATTTATCCGACCGACACCTGTTACGGCATCGGCGTTGATGCGACAAATAAGGAAGCGATTAAAAAATTAATTAGTTTAAAAGGAAGGGATTTTAAAAAACCAATTTCTGTAATTGTAAAAAATTTTAAAATGGCCCAAGAAATTGGCGAATTTAATTCTCAAGCTGAAAAAATATTTAAAAAAAATTTGCCCGGACCTTTGACATTGATAGTCAAAAAGAAAAAAAACGTTTATCAATTACCCAACATTCTTACAGCAAACAAAAGTAAAATTGGCATAAGAATGCCAAACAATAAAATAGCATTGGAATTAGTTAAAAAATTTAACAAACCAATCACAACCACTTCGGCTAATATTTCAAATAAACCAGAATGTTATTCCAAACAAGAAATCTTAAAACAATTTAAAAAAAATATAAAAAACATTGATTTAATTTTAGACACTGGAAAACTTCCAAAAACCAAACCTTCCACAGTGATTGAAATCATTGGTAAAAAATTAAAAATTTTAAGACAAGGACCAATTAAGATAGCTTTTAGCTTTTTAGGGAAGAAAACACAAAAACAAATAGTTTTTAATGACAAATTTCCAATGATAAATAACAAAAATGTAAAAATCAAAAATCAAAAATCAAAATGACAATGTAAAATTAAAAAAATAATTTTTAATTTCTAATTTTCAATTTCTATTAAATTTTCAATAACAAAATTTCTAAACATTTATTTTTTTTATTATCTTTGTTTGAAAATTATTTCATTAAAAATTTAATGAAAATTAGAAATTGAAAATTTTAACCTCTGGTTAACATTATAATTTTGTATTTTTATTTGTCATTTTGATTTTTGATGGATTCGACAAGCTCACCACAAGCTTTTACATTTTGATTTTTTTACTATGTCTCAACAAAATACAATAAAAGTAACTGTTGACAAAAGCCATCTTTTTACTTTGGGCGAAAAAATGTATCGCGAAAGTATTGAATTTGTGCGCGAATTAGTGAACAACGCTTATGACGCGGACGCCACCGATGTTTTTATTTTAGTTAGCGATGATAAAATAGAAGTGCAAGACAATGGAAGCGGAATGAGCGATCGTGGTCTAACGCAATTTTTTACTATTGGATCCGAAGAAAAAAGAACTCACGGCGTTTCTCCGCGTTTTGGCCGAAAACGGATTGGACAATTTGGCATTGGAAAATTTTCAGCCCTTGCTTTGGCTGATGAATTTATTGTTAAAAGCGTTAAAGGAAAATACAAATACACTGTTATTTTTAATCGTTGTTCGTGGAAAAGCGAAGAAAGTTGGGAATTGCCAATTGAAAAACAAGAGGCTACTCCATTAGATCAAGAGGGAACAAAAATTATTCTTAATCACTTAACTAAAAAAGTAAGCGTGGCCGAAGTGGAAAAATATTTAAAACAATCAGTGCCTTTGCGCGCTAAAAAATTTAATGTTTATCTTAACAATAAAAAAATAACTGCGAAAACAACGCCGGGAAAAATTATTTCAGTGAATATAAAAACAATGTATGGCGCAATAACAGGTGAAATTATTTTAGCCTTAAATGCTGGCGATGTTGATGAGTCTGGAGTTGAATGCCGAGTTAAAGAAGTTTTTATAAAAAGAGAAATGTTTAGCATGGAGAAAAAATATCATCATGGATTAAGGGATTAAGTAGAAATAACTTCCTTTAAATTTCCTTTTGTGCTATGATTATGTCATGGCAAACTCAAAAATTAAAACAATTAAAATTATCAAGCAAAAATTTGAGGAAATTTCTTTTTACTTAAATGAAAAAACTAAACGAATATGGGCAGCAACCGAAGCAAAAAGTTATGGTTGGGGTGGTATTGCTATTGTTGCTAAAGCTATTGGACT
>JACQWZ010000119.1 GCA_016209005.1 Candidatus Kuenenbacteria bacterium | reverse complement strand
TTATTATTCTGATTGCTAATTAAATAGTGACAATAAAGCTCTTTGTTTATAAAGCTTGATATAGACTTTCACCCCCTTTCTATGTTAAGTTTACTATCTATATTTTACCTTATTTTATTAATGTGCGTAAGTCCTGAATTTATAATTTTTAATTTAGAATGTGTGTTGTAAAATTCCGGGTTGTAATTCTATGTCTATTTTAAATCCGATTCCTTTCAATTCTTTCAATTCTTTCTTTTTCTTTTGTTCTTTTGTGGATAAAAGTTCGCTAATTTCAACTGTTTTTACAAAGTTTTCAGATTTTTGAAATGTCAATAATTGATTTTTTATAGCGGCAAAATCCTTTCCAACGCCCTCAATATTAATTTTTGCTATTAATTCATTTTTATTATCGTTATTTTTTTGAGATGAATCTAAACTGCAATTCAGAGCGGTATAAGTTATATCTTTTATTATAGTATCTTCTAAAAAAGATAAAATATCCGTCCAATAAATATGAGTATCTATTAATTTTTGAGTTGATTTTATTCTGGTTTGAAGTATTTGTTCTTGTTCTTTAAATTCGCTATAATTAGCTAATTCATTATCTAATTTTTTTATTTGATTTTGAAAATTTTGGATTTGATTAACAATATCCGATTTATAAAATATTAATCCTCCGCAAAATATTATAAGAATAATTACGCTTCCGATTAAAACTTTCCACAAAGTTTTTATTTGTTTAGTTGGTCTAACAAAACTTCTCATTTCTTCAGGAATTAAATTAATTTCCAGTCCCCTTGAAATTTGTTCCTCATTTTCTTCTTTTTCTTTTATTATTTTTGGCGCTTCTGATAATTTGTGTTCTATTTTTTGAGCTGGTATTTTAGGCAAACCCCTCACCTTTTTTCTGAAAAAGGTGAGGGGTAAAGGAGCTGAAGCTAAAAGAGACGCTTTTTCTTTAAAACTTTCTTCATTTTTTAATTTTGTTCGTTGTTCGATGGATTTAATTTCTGTATTTTCTAATTTTTGTTTTGGTTTTTTTAAAAAAAAAGATTTAATTCCATCAAAAAATCCAATAGCATTTCTATTGTTTTCAATTTCTTTTTTTGGGATATTTAATTTATCCGGAACATTTAATTTTATTTCTTCTGTCTCTGGCTTGATTTTTCTTTTTTCTAATTCTTCTTCTTTTTTTCTTAATTCTTCCGGCAATAAATTTGGAGCCTGCATAAAAAATCAATTAACAATTAACAAACAACAATTAACAATAAAACAAAAGTAATAAAACAAAAGTAACGAGTAATGAGTAATAGAATAGAGAAAAATTAGGATTTAAAATTAAATTTTATTTAGGTTAATTAAAAATTAGGTCAATTGGGTTTTGTTTTAATATTTTATTGTTAATTGTTAATTGCTTATTGTTAATTGTTTCTAGATTTCTCTTATTGCCAAGCCAATGGCTACTGATAGGCGAGGAGCGATTTCTTCTAGGGCTGGCTTTAGTTCTAATGGATAAATTATTCGAAACCAAGGATCTCCGATATAGACTTTTTTCTTTAAAGCATTAGAAAGAAAATCGGGCAAGTTAGGAAGATAAGCCGATCCTCCGGTAAGAATAATTTTTTCTATTTTTTTTAAATTTTGATGTTCGTAAAGTTCAATAGTATAACGAATCTCATTAATAATATTATCTAAAATGGTTTGAATTATTTTAGATGTTCCATCTTGAGCGGAAATATTAGATATTCCAATATCGCGTTTAAATTGTTCCGCTCTTTTTAAATTAATATTTAAACTATTGGCAATCGCTTGAGTGACAGACATTCCTCCGATATTAATGCTTCGATTTAAAATTGGTATATTTTTTTCAACAACAATAACGCTTGTTATGGCCGCTCCGATATCAACGATCATTATTGGATTTAAATCATAGCCGATTAAAGAACGGGTTAGAGCGAATGACGCGGTTTCTAAACTTAAAAGTTCAAAATTAATTTGTTTAAAAATATCCACAAATTTTTTAATTAAACTTCGAGGAGCGACTGTTAAAAGAATACGTAGTTCTTTTGTTTTTTTTATTTTTTCCACAGGGGCAACAAGTTGAGATTTATCTTTGTTATTTATCGCGCTTTTTTTAGAAGATTCTTCTTTTAATATTTTCCAATCTAAAATAACCTCTTCTATTGGCAAAGGAATAAATTTTTTAGCTTCCCATTTAATTGCCGAGGGCAAATCCTTGCTATCAATCGGGGGTAAATTTATAATTGAATTAAAAACAGAAAAAGTGGGCAACCCAGTAATTACTTTTTGCGTGGACACTTGAGCTTTTTTGCAAGTTTTTAAAATTAGTTCGGCAACGCGTTTTTTTGCTTCTTCAGAATTATCATGAACTATATCCACGCCATGTTCAATAAAACCATAAGTGACTAATTTTGGTTTGCCTTTTTCGTTTTTAATTTCCACTATTTTAATACTGCCCATTCCTATGTCAATACCTAAGTAGCTTTGATTTTTAGAAAGAAATGATTTAAACATAAAAACAATTAACAATTAACAATCAACAATTAACAAAATCGTTGGCGGATTGTAAAATCTCAATATCCAAATCCCAATGACAAATAAAAATTATTTAAAATTATAAATATTGTATCATAAGCTTTATAAAAAGTACACAGGAATGTAGAATATGGAATATGGAATGTGGAATGCAGAATGCGGAATGCAGAATGCGGAATGCAGAATATGGAATGCGGAATAATTTCTAAACCCTAAACGTTTTACGCTAAACGCTATTTTTAAATTTGACATATTTTAAAAATATATTATTATAACAAACATATGAAAAAAGATATTCAGCCAATTTATTATTCAGACGCTAAAATTATTTGCGCTTGCGGAAATAATTTTAATATTGGTTCAACAACAAAAGAAATTCACGTTGAAATTTGTTCAAAGTGTCATCCTTTTTATACCGGGAAACAAAAATTAATTGACACAGCCAGAAGAGTTGATCGTTTTAAAGCAAGATTGGCGAAAAAAGAAACAATAGATAAAAAAACAAAAAAACAAAAAAACACAAAAACAATAAAACAAAAAAACACGAGAACAGATAAATCAATTAACAATCAACAATCAACAATTAACAATAAAAAAAACAATAAAATTAAAAAAACTAATCCGCCAGCTGACGGAGTAAAAAAAATTAAAGAAAAATAGCGAAATTAAATTTTACTATAAAAAATTCTGTTTTAATTAACGGAATTTTTTTAATTTTTAATTTTAATGTTAATTGTTAATTGTTAATTGTTTTTTTTATGTCAGATCAATTATCACAATTTCAAGAATCTTTTAAAAAACTCGAACAAGAACTGCAAACTCCGGGTGTTTTTAATGATCCTCAAAAAATAAAAGAAATTTCTAAAAAATTTAATGAAACCAAAAAGATTGTGGAAAACTTGGAAAAATTGGAATTTTTAAAAAAAGCGATCCAAGAAAATAAGGATTTTTTAAAAACAGAAATTGATCAAGAAATGATTAAATTAATTCAAAAAGAATTGGAAGATTTAGAAGAAAAAGAAATAAATTTAGAAAAAAAAATAAAAATCTTGCTTTCTCTAAAAGATCCTTTGGATGAAAAAAATATTATTATAGAAATTAGAGCTGGCGCTGGCGGAGACGAAGCGGAACTTTTTGCGGCCGCTTTATTTAGAATGTATTCTCGTTTTGCTGAAAGAAAACAATGGAAAACGCACCTTGTTAATGTTAATAAAACAGAAATAGGAGGATTTAAAGAAATTATTTTTGAAATCACTGGAGACAATGTTTATTCGCATCTTAAATATGAAATTGGAGTTCATCGAGTTCAAAGAATTCCAGAGACAGAAAAAAGCGGGCGAATTCATACTTCAGCCGCGACTGTCGCTATTTTACCAGAAGCGGAAGAAATTGATATTAAAATTGATCCAAAAGATTTGCGAATTGACGTTTTTTGTTCTGGCGGGAAAGGCGGTCAAAACGTAAATAAAGTTTCAACCGCGATAAGAATAACTCATTTACCAACAAATATCGTTGTTTCTTGCCAAAACGAAAGATCTCAAACACAAAACAAAGAAAAAGCTTTCACTGTTTTACGCTCTCGACTTTTAGCCATTGAGCAAGAAAAAAAACAAAAAGCTTTATCATCTGAACGAAAATCTCAAGTCGGTTCTGGCGATCGTTCGGAAAAAATTAGAACTTATAATTTTCCCCAAGATCGAATCACCGATCATCGAATAAAAAAAAGCTGGCGCAACATTACCAACATTTTAGATGGAGAATTAGATAAAATAATAGACCTGTTGCGTAATAACCTTTCTGTCGCAATTTCATAATTTTAGTCAAAATCATCTCAAGGTTTTTAATGTAAAATGTAAATCTCAAAATTAAAAATGACAGTTAAAAATGTAAAATCAAAAATCAAATTTTTTAAAATCCCAAATCTCAATATCAAATATCCAATAAAATCCCAAAATCTCAAATCAAAATAAATTATGTTATTTTTTGAGATTTTGGGTTTGGAATTTTATTTGACATTGGGATTTTGATATTGGGATTTATACTTTAAATTTTGCATTGTCATTTTTTATTTTGAGATTTACATTTTACATTATTTATTGCTGATTATTTTAAATCTATTAATTCTGAATTCTGCATTCTTAATTCCGCATTCTACATTTATATTTTTGTGTATTTTGAAATATTAATTAAAATTCCAGCGGCGGCTAAAGAGGTAGCTAAAGAAGTTCCGCCATAACTAATGAAAGACAAGGGAATGCCGGTAATTGGGAATAATCCAACCATTGAGGCTATGTTAACAAAAATTTGAATTCCAAACCATGAAATAATGCCAATTGCCGTAAATTTAGCAAATTCATTCGGCGCGTTTTGAGCGATTTTAAAGCCTCTAAAAATTAAAATTAAAAATAAAACAATTAATCCAACAGAAATAATAAATCCTAATTCTTCGGCGATAATCGCAAAAATTGAATCTCCAATTACTTCCGGAAGATATTGAAATTTTTGTTGTGAATGTCCCAATCCTAAACCAAAAATTCCGCCAGATCCAATAGCCAAAAAAGCTTGATTAATATGATAGCCGATGCCCAAAGGATCTAATTCTGGATTTAAAAAAACAGTTAATCGCGCCATTCTATATGGGGCGATTTTAATTAATAATCCAAATAATCCAGCTCCGCTTAAAATAATTAATAAAAAATGCCAAAGGTTAGCCTTAGCCACAAAAAGAATAGCTAAAGCGATAAAAATAATAACTAGCAGGGTGCCAATATCCGGTTGTAAAATTATTAAAAAAGAAATAATTGCCAAAAGAAAAAGGAAGGGCAGAATGCCTTGAGAAAAATTTTTAATTTTTTCTCCTTTTTTTTCAAACCAAGCGGCTAAAAAAAGAATTAAAGCGAGTTTCATTAATTCGCTTGGCTGAAACGAAATGCCAATAATATTAATCCAACTTTTTGCTTTACCATAACTTGTTCCAATATTTGGAATAAATACAGCGATTAAAAACAAGATGGAAATAATCAATAAAGCCAGACTAAATTTTTTCCATTGGCTATAATTAATTTTTACAGTAAAAAAAAGAAGAATTAATCCAGGAATAAGCCCAAATAAAATTTGATGCTTTAAAAAATAATAACCATCATTAAATTTTTGATACGCAACAACAGTACTCGCCGAAGAAAGAACAATTAGTCCAAAAATAATAATGATGGTTAAAACAGTTATTAATGTATAATCAGGTTGGTGAGATTTGGAAAAAGAAAACATAAAAACAAAAAAACAAAAAAGCAATAAAACAAAAAAACATTAAAACATTTAGGAATGTATTTTTGCATTATAACTTTTTGATAATTATTTTGCAAAGAAGTTTAATTTTTGTTAAAATAAGTTTTAACATTTGAGTTTTTACTTTTGATTTTTTTGTGCATAAAATTAAACTTGAACAATTTGAGGGGCCGTTGGATTTGCTTTTATTGCTAATTGAACAGCAAAAATTTGATATTACCAAAATTTCTTTGGCGGAGGCGACGGACCAGTATATTGAATATTTAAATCAAGCTAAAAATTTATCTCTGGGTGAATTGGCTGATTTTTTAGTGATTGCGACTAAATTATTATTGATTAAATCTAAAGCGCTTTTGCCTTTTTTAAATCCGGAAGAAGAGGAGGAAATTCAAAAATTAGAAGAACAATTAAAAATTTACAAAGAATATTTTGACGCTTCTAAAAAAATAAATGAAATAATTTTAAAAAGAAATTTTTCTTTTACCAGAGAAAAAGCGTTGAACATTATGCCAATTTTTAGTCCGCCCAAAAGTTTAAATAAAAATCTTTTGGCGGAAATATTCACGGAAGTTTTAAATGATCTAGAAGCAATGGTTCATTCGCCAGCTGTTGGACAAACAATAATGAAAAAGATTTTTTCTTTGCAAGAAAAAATTGAGCATATTAAAAATTTAATTTTTGAAAAAAGCAAGTTGAGTTTTAATCATCTAATAAATTCATCTAAATCCAAAATTGAAATTATCGTCAGTTTCCTCGCTTTATTAGAACTAATAAAACAAAAACACATCATTGTTATTCAAGAAGAAAATTTTGAGGAAATTATTATTCAGAAGACGAGTGATTAATTTTTTGTGTTAGTTTTATGTAATTTATTGCACAATGTTGTGATAATAAAAAATATAAAAATCAAAATATTCCCCCCTGCTCAAGTTCACGAACATAATTGACAGTTAATTAATAATGTAATAATATTATTACACAAATACGTAAATTTGTATTATTTTTTTTACATTTATGACAACAAGAGTTTTAATTAATGAAATTAATAAGTATTTAGATAGAAAAGAAGCCTTAATAATAACAGGAATGAGACAAGTGGGAAAAACTACATTAATGCGCCAAGTGTATGATAATTTTATAGACAAACCAAAACTGTGGTTTGATTTTGAAAATCCTTTGGATGTAAAAATTTTTGAAGATATTGATTATAATAATATTTTCAAAAAACTTATTGTTTTGGCGGAAATAAAAAAGAACGAAAGATTAACAGTGTTTATTGATGAAATTCAAATATTCCCTGAGATAACAAAGATTATTAAATATTTAATTGATCATTATCAAGTGAAATTTATTGTTACAGGCTCGTCAAATTATTATCTTAAAAATTTTTTTCCAGAATCACTTTCTGGAAGAAAATTTATTTTTCAATTAAATCCTTTGAGTTTTAAAGAATATCTTTATTTTCAAAATAAACTTTCTTTTGAGGAATCTGGTCAAATCGATATAACAAAAGCTGTTGCTTTAAGTGATATTTTTTTTCATAAAAAATATGAGACTGACTATGAAATGTATTTGCATTTTGGCGGATTCCCAGCGGTAGCATTAGAAGAATCTCATGAAATAAAAAAACAAATTTTAAAAAATATTTTTGCGTCTTTTTTTGAAAAAGATCTTAAAATACTTTCAGATTATAAAGATATTCAAGAATTGCGCGATTTACTTTTACTTTTAGTCCCTCGCATTGGATCTATGCTTGATATTTCAAAAATTTCAAGCGAACTTAGTGTTAATCGTCCCAAAATATATAATTATTTAGAATTTTTACAAGGAGTTTTTATTATTAAATTATTACCACGTTATACCAAAGGTATAGATCGTTCGATAGCTGGTGGCAAGAAAGTATATTTTAGCGATACTGGATTATTAAATATTATCGGTAATATCAATGAAGCTCAGCTTATTGAAAATGCAGTGATCAATCAACTGTTTCAATATGGGCAAGTGAGTTTTTATAATAAGCGTAATACAGCGGAAATAGATGCGATCTTAGAAAAAAAATTGGCTTTCGAGATAAAACTAAAAGGAACAGAAAAGGATTTAATTAAAATGAAAAAATTATCTTCCGAGCTTGGCCTTGCCAATGGATATATTATTTCCAAGAATTATGTTGAGCAAAAAGGATTTATTTCCCCTGTTGTTTTATAATTTTTTTAATCATCACGAAGTTATTTTTAATCCAAAATTTGTCTTACGAAATTCTTACGAAGTTCAACTTCATTAGAAGAGTAGATTTTTAAGAAGGACTATGGAGCTAACAGATTGAGTGGGGAAACATATCGTTAATATTTTAATAAAAATTTTTATAGAAGTATTTATTTTATTTACTCAATATGAAAATTTTAGGTATTTCGGGAAGCCCGACCAAAAATGGAAATAATGAGAAAGCAATTAATGATTTTTTAGAAATTTTTTCTAAGAAAAAATTTGAAGTTGAAAAAATTTTTCTCTCTCAATATAAAATTAATCCTTGTTTATCTTGCGGGGTTTGTGATAAACAAAAAAAATGTTTCCAACAAGATGAAATGACGAAATTACTTCCTCTTTTAGAAAATGCGGACGCTATTATTGTTAGTTCGCCCACATATTTTGGCGGAGTTTCCGGACAACTAAAAAGTTTTTTTGATAGAACGATTTTATTAAGACGCAATGGATTTTTATTAAAAAATAAAATTGGCGGAGCGATTGCTATTGGGCATGCAAGAAATGGAGGGCAAGAATATACAATTCAAAATATTCATACTTGGATGCATATTCATGGCATGATTGTTGTTGGCGATAATAATCATTTCGGCGGTATTTTAAAAACTCCAATTAAAAAAGATAAAGAAGGTTTAAAATCAGTCAAAGATTTAGCAAATAAAATTTGTGAAACTTTAAAAAAATTTAATCCTCCATTAGTTCCATAGTGGCGTAGCCCTGGAACCAATAGATCAAATAAATTTGCATTTTGGCTCCACAGCCCTAAGAGGGACTATGGAGCCAACAGAGTCAACAGATTTTAAAATTGATTTAAAATTTATAATTTTTTGATTATGTCTTTTAATTTTAAAACCAAAGAAATAGAAAATAATAAACAGAAAAAAATCGAAAATAATTTGGATGAAATTTATAATACGGAAAAAAGAAAGGGCGAGTTTGATTTTTCTCGTTTAGAGCATAAAGAAAAAAATAAAGCGATTCAAATTTTAATGGGAGTTTTATTTTTTTTGTTTGTTATATTTGGAATTTCAGTGGTTGGTTTTTTGATTTTTAATAAACAAGCGAAATTTTCCGGAGAAAAACTTGTTTTTCAAATTGAAGGTCCGACAGAAATATCTTCTGGCAGCGAAGTGTCTTATCTAATTAATTTAGACAATCAAGAAGCAATAGATTTAATTGATTTATCAGTGGAAATTAAATTTCCTTCGGATTTTAAATTAAAATTTTCTTCATTAAAATCAATTGAAAATTCTAATATTTGGAAAATAAAAAAAATAAAAGCTGGAGAAAAAAAGCAAATTAAAATTCTCGGACAATTTTTGGGAGAGGTAGGAACTTCAAAAACAATTAGCGCGATTTTAAATTATAAACCAATTAATTTTTCCTCATCTTATTTTGAAAAGAAAAATTCAATCACAACTATTTTAAATAAAGCTAGTGTTGTTTTAGATATTAATGCGCCAGAAAAAGTTTTGGCCGATGGGCTAATAGAGTATGAAATTAAATATAAAAACGACACCCTTTTACCATTAGATGCTATTAAAATTATTATTAAATATCCAGAAAATTTTAAATTAATAAAATCTGAACCGGAAATTTTACAGAGTGATGAAAATATTTGGTTTTTTAGTAATCTTCAACCCGGAGAAGAAAAAAAATTAAAAATAAAAGGAGAAATGAAAGGCGCTGTTGGAGAAATTAAAGAATTAAAAGCAAGTTTGGGAATTATTGATCAAGATAATAAATTTCGTTTGCAAGCGGAAAAAACTAGCATGGTTTCTCTAATCGCTTCTAATTTATTTGTTGAATTAAGAATAAATTCTCAAATATCTGCAAATCAGTCGGCTAATTTGGGAGATGTTTTAGAGTATGAAATTTTTTATAAAAATAACGGAGAAGCAGAAATTAAGAATTTAATTTTTGAAACAAGATTGGTTAGTTCTAATTTGCGATGGCAAAAATTAGAGACAAAAATATTGCCTCGCGAATTAGAATTAGTTAGCCGAAATTCTTCTGCTTTTTATAAGTTTCTTAATTCAATAGAGGATAATGCTTTTTTAATATGGTCTGGAGATCAAATTCCGCAAATTTTTTCTTTAAAGCCAGGAGAAGAAGGAAGTATTCCTTTTAAAATTACACTTCAAGACAAAATATTTTCCAGCGAAAGCGAAGCTGAATATAAAGAAAATTTTCCAAAAGATTTTTATTTAGAAAGTATTGTCAAAGCAAAGGCAAAAATAGGCGAATTAGAGCAAAGTGATTTTGAAATAAATACAGAAAAAGTTATAACAAAAATTAAAACGCAAGCAAAACTTAAAATTGAAACAGAATATTTGGGTAATGGAGTTTGGCCACCAAAAATAGATAATAAAAGCGAATATCAAGTTAATTGGAAATTAAATAATGCGATGAATAATTTAAAAAATATTAGAGTGTCTACTTTTTTGCCTGAAAATGTGGAATGGAAAGAAGAAAGTAAAGTTACAACCGGTGAAATAAAATACAATTCAGAAACTCGCGAAGTGAGTTGGGAAATTAATTGGCTACCAACTTATGTTGGTGAGCCATTTTCTGAAACTAAAATTGAAGCAAATTTTAAATTAAGCATAAAACCAGAATGGCTAGAAGAATCAATTATTTTATTAAAACAAACTTTTTTAAAAGCAGATGATGAATTTATTCAAGATTCCATTTCAACATCATATGACGCAATTTCAATTGATTAAAAAATCAAAAAAATCGCGAGCACGATTGAGTTTATTAAAAACTTCGCATGGTGATATTGAGGGACCTTTTTTTATGCCGATTGCTACCAAGGGAGCAATAAAAAATTTAACTTCTGAAGAAGTTAAATCTTTAAAAAGCCAAATTATTCTTTCAAATACTTATCATTTAATGTTGAGACCGGGCACAACAGTAATTAAAAAAGCTGGCGGATTGCATAAATTTATAAATTGGAATAGTCCTATTTTGACAGATTCTGGAGGATTTCAGGCTTATTCTTTAGGAGAAAGAGTGAGAAATAATTTATTGACTAAAGAACAAAAATTAAGTGAGGTAAAATTTTCAGAAGAGGGGATTGAATTTTATTCTGAAGTGGATGGAAAAAAAATTTTTTTATCTCCAGAAAAAGCCGTTGAAATTCAAATAATTTTGGGTTCTGATGTTATTATGGTTTTAGATCAATGTGTTGCTTTGCCGTGTGATTATAAAAAAACAAAACAAGCCATGGAATTAACAACAAGATGGGCAAAACGATCGCAAGAATATTTGTTAAAAAATAAAACAAAGGATCAAAAATTATTTTGTATTGTTCAGGGTGGAACATACAAAAGATTGCGTTTGCAGAGCGCGAAAGATTTGGCAAAAATTAATTTTGATGGATATGCAATTGGTGGATTAGCTGTTGGTGAACCAAGAAAAAAAATGCTGGAAGTTTTGGATTGCGTTGTTCCAATTTTGCCAGAAAATAAATCGCATTATTTAATGGGTGTAGGCAAACCAGAAGAAATTGTTGAAGCAGTAAAAAGAGGAATTGATATGTTTGATTGTGTTATTCCAACGCGAAATGCCAGACATGGAACTTTATACAAGTTTAAAGTTAAAAGTTTAAAGTTAAAAGTTGATGAAAAAGATTTTTATGAAATAATACGGATTACTAATTCGCAATTTGAATTTGATTTACAGCCGATAGATTTAAATTGCGATTGTTATACTTGTCAAAATTATTCTCGCGCTTATTTAAGACATCTTTTTATGACCAATGAATCGCTTGGATTTCGCTTGGTGACAATTCACAATTTAGCTTTTTATTTAGGATTGATGGAAAGAATTAGAAAGGAGATTAAAGAAGGAGTTTTATAAGGATAAAGTCAACCACTAATCTATTAACGTAAATAAACATAAATAGTTAAAAGTTTAAAGTGCAAAGTGTAAAGTTACAGTTTTAAGTTAAAAGTTAAAAAATATAAAAATGCTATTATTTTAATTTTTAAATTAATTTTATTAAACTTTAAACTACAGGACTTACGCAGTTTAATCAAAAAATGGCTAAAGTTAGCGAAAATTGAATTTTTGTTAATTTTTCATTTTTAGCTAATATTAGCCAAATGCACATTAATAATGCGTAACTCCTGAACTATTAACTTTAACTTTTAATTTTTAACTTTAAACTTTTAACTTTTTTTATGGAAACTATCATCATTTCTCTCGGAGGTTCATTAATTGTTCCAGATGAGATTGATTTTATTTTTTTGAAAAAATTCAGAAATTTAATTTTGAAATATTTAAAAAAAGAAAAGAGATTTTTTATTATTTCTGGTGGAGGGAAAATAGCAAGAAATTATCAAAAAAGCGCAAGAAAAATTACGAAAATTGCCAAAGAAGATATTGATTGGATAGGCATCCATGGAACAAGAATTAACGCCCATCTTTTAAGAACTATTTTTAGAAATTACGCTTATCCAAAAATTATTACCAATCCTCAAAAAATAAAAAAAGAAATAAAAGAAAAAATAATTATTGCTGGAGGTTGGAAGCCAGGATGGTCAACTGATTTTGTCGCGACAAAATTAGCCCAAGCATATAAGGCAAAAATTGTCATTAATTTAAGCAACATTTCTTTTGTTTTTAACAAAGATCCAAAAAAATACAAAGATGCCAAGCCATTAGAAAAAATTAATTGGCGCGATTTTAGAAAAATAGTTGGAAATAAATGGAATCCCGGAGCAAATTTACCATTTGATCCAATTGCTTCAAAACTAGCGGAAAAACTTAAACTAAAAGTAATTGTTTTAAAAGGCAACGATCTTAAAAATGTAGATAATTTTTTATCCAACAAAATTTTTAAAGGAACAACGATAGAGGAAAATAAGCAAAAATTTTAAGAAAAATTTGTAAAATTTTCAATTTTCAATTTCTAATTTTCAATCAATTTTCAATGATTTAATTTTCAAACATTCATACATTCGATCCGCCAGTTGGCGGATCAAAATTCGAAATTCTAAATTCAAAATTAAATTAAATAAATTTATGACTAATATTAAATTAAAAATAATAAATGAAATAGAAAAATCAAAAGCGGAACAGATTGAGTTTTTACAGAAACTAATTCAAACTCGGTCTGTAAATCCAAACTTAGCTGACCCTACAAAATCGAGTCCTTATGAT
>JACQWZ010000123.1 GCA_016209005.1 Candidatus Kuenenbacteria bacterium | reverse complement strand
TGGCAAGATGTTTATTGTAAACTGGCTTTGAGTTATGACAGATTGTTGACAATTAGAATGGGATTTCGAAATATAGCATACAGTATGGTTAATTTTCGTGTAACATTTAGTAAAAAATCATAGAAACCCAAAATGAGTTCATTGCCAAAAACAACTATTGGACGAGCAATTGGAAATCAGCTGATACGAAGCGGAACATCTATAGGAGCAAATTATAGAGCTGCATTGAGGGCAAGATCAAAAATAGAATTTATCGCAAAACTTGGTATTGTTATCGAAGAAGCGGACGAATCAGAATTTTGGCTTGAAATTATTATTGAAAGTAATTTATTAAAAAAAGAATTAGTCGACCCTTTATTAAAAGAAACAAATGAACTTATTGCAATTTTTGTAAGCACAAGAAAGTCATCTAAATTATAAATCTTAAATCGAAAATCTTAAATCGTAAATCTTTGTTTATGTTCTTCCCTTCTTCCATTCAAAATTTAATTAATCAATTTAATAAACTTCCTGGCATTGGGATAAAAACAGCCGAGAAGTTTGTTTTTTATTTACTTAAACAGCCAAAGGAAAAATTACAAGAATTTAATTTAGCTTTTGAAAATCTTGAAAAAAAAATAATTAGATGCCCTCTTTGTTTTAATTTTACAGAAATAAACAACTCTTTTAACAAAAATGGCTTTAATCTTTGCTCTATTTGCGCGGATCCGCGACGAGACAAATCAATTCTTTGCGTAATTGCCGAGCCGCAAGATTTATTAACAATTGAAAAAACCAATGAATATCACGGCCTTTATCATATTCTCGGGGGTGTTATAAATACCATTAAAGAAATTGGACCGGAAAAACTTAAAGTTAAAGAATTAATTCAACGAATTCGCAACTCCCAATCTTCAACGCCAGTTAAAGAAATAATCCTCGCTTTTAATCCAGATATTGAAGGCGAGACAACCATTTTATATTTAACTAAAATTTTTAAACCTTCCAAAATAAAAATAACCCGCTTAGCTCGCGGGTTGCCAATGGGGTCGGAGTTAGAATACGCCGACGAAATTACTCTAACTAACGCTTTGAAAAATAGGCAAGACTTATAGAAATTACAAGACTTAATGATCAATTTTCAATTTCTAATGAATGACTAAATGAATAAATGATTAAAATCAAAACCAATAAGAGGTGGATGTTTGAAAATTAGAAAATTATTTCATTGTTTGAAAATTGAAAATTGAAAATTGAAAATTTTGCCTATTCCACTATTTTCCCTATTTTCACTTTTGTATACAACTGTCTGTGGCCTTGTTTTTTTCTATATCGCGTTTTAGCTTTATATTTAAGGATAACTATTTTTTTACCCTTGCCCTGTTCTAAAATTTCAGCTTTTATTTTTGTTCCTTTTAAATAAGGTTGCCCAATTTTAATATCTTCTCCTTTTTCATCGGAAATTAAAAGAATCTTATCAAATTCAATTTTATCTCCATTCTCTCCTTTAATTTTTTCAACCTTCAAAATATCGCCTTCTTTAATTTTATATTGTTTCCCTCCAGTTTTTATAATTGAAATAGTCATAAAATAGGCAAAAATTTTTTAGGAAAAATTTTTGCAATTTCTAATTTTCAATTTCTAATTTCTAATCAATTTTCAATTTACCCTGTTAAATCCAGCAAAGCCGGTGCAAAGTAATTTAATAGGGTGAACAAAATTTTCAAACAATTAAATAACAATATTAAGTTTAAAAATTAGCTCATTTGAAATTTATTCAAAATTCAAAATTGGAAATTTAAAATTAAAATTTAAAATTAAAAAATATTTACTTTCTAATATGATAAAAAATTATTATTAAAGGTACACATTTTTTATTTTTATGTCAAATTTTATTTAACGCTTTTCCATAAATACTCAAAAATATTTTTCATCGCTTCGGCGATTTTTTTATTTTTGATAAGCACTCCAAACGAATGTTTTTTGTCAAACGTTGTAATCGCTATTTTGTTTTCATATATATTTATATCAATATTCAAATCTTTAAAAAATTGAACAAATTTCATCTCGCGCAATAAACTTTTTGCGATTTTCACTTCGCTTCTTCCTTCTTTGCTTTCAGAAAGCAAGTTTTTTATTTTTACTCCATGTCTTACTCTGTCTGGAAAATATTCTTTTTTAAAAAATTCCTCCATTGTTTCATAGGCGCTTTTGTAATCGCTTATGCCGTAAATCATTTTTTCTTTGTTGTCTCTCTATGTGTCGGCGTATAAATTTTTAATCCCTTCAAATCCTTCAAAATATTTTATATCGGAAACAAGCGATGTTTTTTTATCTATATTTTGCAACTTAATCCACGCGGAAAGATTTTCTGTTTGTTTTTGCGATTCTTTTTCTCTACGTTCAGTCCATTTTAAAAAATCATCTTGCGATAATGGCTGATAAAAAATTTTGGTTCTTCTGCGAAAAAATACAGTAACTTTTGATCAAAGAAGTTAAAATTTTGTTTAAAATTAGGAAAATTTGTATAATTAAATAATAAAACTATTATTATTTAATAAACATACAAATTTATGTCCTTTCATTATGATTTTCCAATAGACAAAATAATTTCTTTAAAAGGAATGATTATTAATTCTTATGAGCTTTTAGAAAATGATCAAAGAAAAGCCATTAATATTCATCTTAAACGTGATTCGCGGTTTTCTATAAGTCATTGTTCTAATTGCGGTCGCGAAGCGCCACGAAATCGAAGAATTACAAAAGTTGTCAGAGATTTACCTATAATTAGCCATGATACTATTTTAGTTGTGAAATATTTAATGTCAATTGTCCAAATTGTGGCATTTACAGGGAAAAACTTGATTTTATTGATAAATGTTCTAGACTAACAAAAAGGTTTGAAACTTATATTTTTGAATTAATCTCTATGTCTACTGTTAAAGATGTGGCTGATAAATTTTCAATGTCATGGAAAACAGTTAAAAATATTGATAAAAAATATTTGGAAGCTAAGTTTAAGAATATTGATTATGGCAATTTAAAACAGATAGCCATTGATGAAATAGCCAATAAAAAAGGACATGATTATTTGTCGATTGTAATAAATTTAGATACAGGCAGGGTTATTTGGGTGGGTGAAGGACGAAAAGAAGAAAATATTGATAAATTTTTTCTAACGCTGACAGAAACGCAGAAAAATAGTATAACCCACCTTTAACACATGCCTTTTTTCTTGGCTAATTTAAATATAAAAAAAACAGCCACTACACTACAATAGCTGTTTTGATGCTAATCTTAGTTAAAATTTGAGTTATTTTTTTCTTTTTTACCTTAATTATTCT
>JACQWZ010000122.1 GCA_016209005.1 Candidatus Kuenenbacteria bacterium | reverse complement strand
TATACTTTAAATTTAAATAAAGACATAAAAGAAATAAAAATAGGCTTGCCTCGAGAATTTTTTGAACAAGGATTGGATTCAAAAATTAAAGAATCAATTTATAAAGCAATAAAAATATTTGAAAATTTAGGAGTAAAAATAGAGGAAATAAATTTACCAATGACAAAATATGCAATTGCCGCATATTATATTATTGCCAAAGCAGAGGCAAGCGCAAATTTAGCGCGATATGACGGAATCCGTTTTGGACAACGAATAGATACTAAATGTTTATCAGATTTATATTTAGAAACACGTTCAAATGGATTCGGAAATGAAGTCAAAAGAAGTATTATGATGGGAACTTATACTTTATCAGCTAGCTATTATGACGCTTATTATTTAAAAGCTGCAAAAATTCGAACATTAATTAAACAAGAATATATTAAAACTTTTGAAAAATATGATGCACTTATTTGTCCTGTTTCTCCTATTTTGCCTTTTAAAATTGGAGAGAAGATAGAAGCTCCGCTAGCTATGTATTTGATAGATGCTTTTACAGTTCCAATTAATTTAGCTGGATTGCCTTCTATAACAGTGCCATGCGAAAAAATAAAAACAGAAAAAGGGGCAGAAAAATATATTATAGGAAATGGCGAAAGTTTACCAACAGCTTTTCAAATTATCGGAAAACATTTTGATGAAGAAACAATTTTACAAATTGGTAATGCATATGAAAAAAATTTAAAGTAATAAAAATATTTTTAGAATTGATTGATTTTAAAAATTGAAAAACATTGTGTTGGCATTCAATCTTACGAAGTTCGACTTCGTAAGACTTCGTAAGATTGAATTAGGCTAATTTTAGCTTTAATTTTATTTTTTATTTTTAATTTATGGAAAATGGTTGTTTCAAAAAATGGTTAGGGAAATTGCCAAAATTTATTAGGATAATTTTAAAAATAATTGGCGCATTAATTTGCGCTATTTTTTTGTTATTTTTAATATTGATAATTTATCGTTTTCCTTTGGCTATTGAACGATCTAATACAGCGGAAATTGTTGCGGATATTCACAGTCAAAAATTGACGATGGATGATGTGATTGGAAAAAATTTACCGCCAGAACCAGACGCAAAATTAAATGATGCGACTTTAGAAGGAATTGATGCTAATAAAAATGGTATTCGCGATGATGTGGAATTGGCTATTTTTAAACTTTATCCAGATTCAGCTCGCATTCGTTCCGGTGCTTTACAATATGCAAAAGGTCTACAAATGCATTTTAGAAAAGACATTACAAATTCAAAAATTTTTGTGGCAGTGATACAAGAAGAAGGTAGAGGAGGTTCTTGTTTTTATCAAGCATTGCCTTCTAAAGATGTTAAACTAGCAAAGACTGACGAGGAAGCATCTAAAGCTTTCGCTGTTAAAGATGCTCAGGATAAAAAAATAATAAATTTAGTTTTTAATATCGAAACACGAAAAAATAAAGAAAATGAAAATTATAAAAAATATATGACTACGTTTAGTAGTTTAAATAGCCCTTATTGTGATATTGATCCATTAAGATTCGACAAGTGATAATTAACATTTAACAAAATGTAAAATAATTTATGAAAATTAATTTTAATAAAATTTATAAAAAATATTTAATTAGTATTTTTTTATTTTTTTATTTTTTTATTTTTTTATTTCCATTAATTTCTTATGCTCAATGTAGTGATGATGGATATACTGTTATTTATATAAATGGAATTTT
>JACQWZ010000121.1 GCA_016209005.1 Candidatus Kuenenbacteria bacterium | reverse complement strand
GGTCGAAATTTTTAAAAAATCATCTGCTCCTTTGGCAACATTTTTAGTTGCAGAGCCGATGAAAGTTCGGCAACATTCCTTAATTGCTTGACACGGTCTACTAACTTGTGGCTTATTACGTGAATTACGAAACGCAAAATAACCCATGTTTGTCATTGCGAGCGCATCCGAAGCAATCTATATTTCAGGCTTAATTATAAGATTGCTTCGTCGGAAGCCTCCTCGCAATGACCTAAAAACTGCTTATTTTTTAAAATTTTTTTTAAATTCAGTCCATAGACTAGTCTATAGACTATTGGCTAAAATTAGCCTAAATCAATGTTTGAAAGTTGAACTTCCAAATCACTTACTTCATCACTTTAATATTGCTATAGCAATATTAAAGTGATAGTTTATTTTTATTTTTAATTTTTATTTTTAATTTTTATTTTTAATTTTTATCTTTATCTTTTTTATCTTTTGACTAATTTTTAAAATTACTATTATTAATATTATTTTATAATGTTTGGAGGTTCAACTTAAAGGAATTAGAAATTTTAGATTTTATTCCGACGTTCTGGCCCCGATGACTTATTGGAGAGCCGACTAAAACGTCGGCTTCGGGACTCCGACATCATATCGTCGGAGGATTTTAAATTAAAAAAAGAAATCAATGTTTGGAGGTTCAACCTTTCCGACATTCCAGTCGGAATGAAATAGGAAAGGTTGAACCTCGGGAAAGCCAGCCAGATGAAAAGAAATTTAAAATTTATTTTTGTGTTTTTTTGTTTTTTTGTTTTCATGTTTTTTTGTTTTCATGTTTTTGTATTCAAGGGATTCCTCTACTTCGTTCGTTCGATGACTCGCTCTCTTCGGTCGGAATGACAGAATTGTTTTTTTGTTTTCTTGTTGATTGTTAATTGTTGATTGTTAATTGTTAATTGTTATTTCAATTCTATCAAAGTAATTTCCGGGAAAGAATTAAATCTGATTGGCAGACCGCTTTCCCCTACTCCTCGATTAACATAAAGATATTTTGAATCTTCTTTAAAAAGCCCTTCTTTATATTTTTTGTCATATTTAACAGGCAAAATTAAATTTGCTAAAAAGGGAATGTTAATTTGCCCGCCATGAGTATGACCCACTAAAGTCAAATCAATTTTAGAAGAAAAATTTTTAACTTCTCTAAAAATTTCCGGCGAATGAGCTAATAATATTTTAGGAATTTTTTCGTCTCCCACCCCTTTGAAAATTATTTGAAGATTATTATGATAAATTTTTTGAAGTTTATCATAACAAATTTTTCGAAAATTATTATAATTTAAGCCATCAAAATTTGGACATGGTTCGCTTATTCCAATAAGATAAATAAAATCTTCGCCTTTTTTTATTTTTTCTGATTGATTATTTAAAATTTTAATTTTGCTTTCTTTAAAAAGAATGTCAAAAATTTTAAAATCGCGATTCCAATAATCATGATTGCCGTAAATAGCAAAAATTTTGCCTTCAAATTTTTTAGATAATTCCAACCAAAATTTCTGAATTTCTTTAAAATTTTTGGTTTTCCAATCAATAACATCGCCGGTAATAAAAATAAAATCCGGCTTTAAATCATTTAAAATTTGTAAAACTTTCTTTTCTTTTTTACCAAATTTTTTTGAATGAAAATCGCTTAACTGAATAATTTTTGTTCCTTTAAAAGAAATTGGCAAGTTTTCTATTTTTATAGAAATTTTTTCTACTTCAATGATATTTGGTTCAATAAAAAAAGACCAAAGACAAATTAGAATAAAAAATCCTAATAAAATTTTGATTAATAAAATTTTAAATTTTGGTTTCATATTTTCTGTGAATTACGAAATGTGTCAAAAATATTCGTCATTGCGAGCTTTGTACTCAAAGCGAAGCAATCTCTAGTCAATATTAATAAAGATTGCTTCGTCGGAAGCCTCCTCGCAATGACAGAAAAACCGCATTTTCAGGACTTACGCACATTAATAAAATAAGGTAAAATATAGATAGTAAACTTAACATAGAAAGGGGGTGAAAGTCTATATCAAGCTTTATAAACAAAGAGCTTTATTGTCACTATTTAATTAGCAATCAGAATAATAAT
>JACQWZ010000034.1 GCA_016209005.1 Candidatus Kuenenbacteria bacterium | reverse complement strand
TTGAAAAATAATCTGTCTTGACAAACGGGACCCCTTTACCCTTTAGTTTAAGGCTTTAATATCCTATTATTTAATATGCAATGAAAGGTCGAACATAAATTTTAAAAAATTAAGGAGGTGAAAAAAATATGTCAACAATAGTACATTTTGAAATCCCGGCAGATGAACTTGAGCGAGCAAAGAAATTTTATGCCGAGCTTTTTAGCTGGAAGATTGAAAAATATCCTGGCCCAATGGAATACTGGATGATTACCACCATAAATGAAAAGGGCGAAAAAGCGATTGATGGTGGTATGATGAAAAGACAAAATCCACAGCAACCGATTACTGCTTACATCGATGTCCCTTCAATCGACGAGTATGCTGTCAAGGTTGAGAAGCTTGGTGGCAAAGTGATTGTTCCAAAAAGCGCAGTGCCGGGCGTAGGATATTTTGCGGTCTGTCTTGATACAGAAAACAATTGTTTTGCCATTTGGGAAAATGACAAAAACGCAAAATAAAAAATGAGCGAGGGTTTGAAATTCTACTAAGCAAGGGGCTTTTAAAAAATTATACTTCTTTTTATTTTTACATTTTGATTTTTAATTTTTGCATTTTAAAGCCCCTTGCCGGAGTTGAACCAGCAACCTACGGTTTACGATACCGTTGCTCTACCAATTGAGCTAAAGGGGCGGAAAACTAGCTTGTAGCTTGTAGAAGTAATATAGGATTTTAATTTTAGATTTATAATTTTTTAAATGTCAACCTCAATTATTTATTAATTGTTTTTTATTCCTAAAAAGCTAAGAAGCTACCAGCTACAAGCTGATTTGTGGAGCAGATGAAGGGATTCGGACCCTCGGTTTCTTCCTTGGGAAGGAAGCGTGTTACCACTACACTACACCTGCAGAAAATTAGGAATTAGCTTGTAACTTCTTAGCTTTTTAGGAAATCAAAATTCAAATTTATTCTATATTTTTAACAAAGTAGGTAAATGTATTTCTACAAGCTAAAAAGTTAAAAAGTTAATCTATTATAAAATGTTTTTTATAAAAAAACAATTTAAAAATATTATTTCTTGGGGAATTGTTGGTTTTTGTTTTTTTGGAGGATTTAGTTTGCTTTTTTATTCCTTTTTTATCATATATCCATTAGATCAAAATTTTGACGCGGAAATAGAAAATGAAAATATAAATTTAATTATTGGTCCAGATGTGAATGTGATTACAAAGCCTTTAAATAATGTTAAAATAAATATTGTAACAGAAAAAGAATTGCGAGAAAATGAAATTAAAAACAAAAAAACACAAGAAGAAACTCAAAACACAAAATTCAAAACTCAAAACCAAAACTTAAAAAACAAAACAAAAAAAGAAAATAATAAATCAATTAACAATCAACAATTAACAGACAACAATGAAATAAAAAAACAAGAAGAATTAAAAATAGACACAAAGGTAAAAGTAGAAATTGGTATGGCTAGTTGGTATTGTCCAAAATGGTGTTATAAATTATCTGCCGCTCATCCAAAATATCCCAAGGGAACTAATTTAAAAGTAACAAATTTAGAAAATAAAAAATCAATTATCGTTATTGTAAATGATTTTGGACCAGATAAATCTATACATCCCGATAGAATAATTGATTTAACTAAAACAGCATTTGATAAAATTGCCAACATCGGACAAGGCACGGTGAGAGTTAAAGTGGAGAAAATGGTAAAACAACAAAAATCAAAATGCAAAATGACAATAATAATTAAAGCTAAAACAAAAAACACAAAACAAAAAAATACCTGCCCGACTTCGCCTTGACGATTGTTTTTAATAGATTTTAATTGGTTATTTAAAATTTTTTTATAAAAAATACCTGAAAAAAATTCGGCGAAGTCAAGGCGGGCGGGTAACCCAAAATCAAAAAATCTTTTTATCTTGTTTTAAATTAGTTTTAGGTTTTTGATTGTAATTTTGGCTTTTTTGTTTTTCGTTTTGGATTATTATTTAGGTTTTGATTTATAATTTATAATTTATAATTTATAATTTTCTAAGCTATAAGCTAATTCTTTATGTTCTTCTTCAACGATCCAAATAAAAAAATATTAAAAAAATTACAACCAATCGTTGATAAAATCAATGAATTAGAATCAAAGTTTGAAAAATTTTCTGATCAAGAATTAAAAAATCAGACTAAAAAATTTCAACAAGAAATACAACAAGAAAAAAAATCCCTGGACGATATTTTACCAGAAGCTTTTGCTGTTGTCAGAGAGAGCGCAAAAAGAACGATAAAACAAAGGCATTTTGACACGCAACTTTTAGGCGGAATTATTCTTCATCAAGGGAAAATTACTGAAATGAAAACCGGAGAAGGTAAAACTTTAGTCGCTACTTTGCCCGCTTATCTCAATGCCCTAAAGGACAAGGGAACGCACATAGTCACTGTTAATGATTATTTATCCCAAAGAGACGCGTTATGGATGGGAAAGGTATATAATTTTTTAGGGTTGTCTGTGGGTTGTATAGCGCATGAAGTGGCATTTAAATTTCAATTAACAGATAACAATCAACAATCAACAATAAAAGAAGAAGAAAATTCCCCACAAGCCACAAACTATAAACTACAAACTGTTTCAAGAAAGGAAGCTTATAATGCTGACATTACCTATGGAACAAATAATGAATTTGGATTTGATTATTTAAAAGATAACATGGCTTATAATTTAAACCAAATAAATCAGCGACCGTTTTATTACGCAATCATTGATGAAGTAGACAGCATTTTAATTGATGAGGCAAGAACTCCTTTAATAATTTCCGCCCCTGCCGAAGAATCAGCGGAACAATATAATCAATTTGCTCAATTAGTTCGTCGTCTTAAAGAAAATGAAGATTATAATATTGATGAAAAAATGAAAGCGGCCACTTTAACTGAAGAAGGAATTTCTAAAATGGAAAAAATGTTAGGCATGCAAAATATTTATACCGAAGGAGGCATTAATTTAGTCCATCATTTAGAGGAAGCTTTGAAGGCGGAAACGCTTTTTAAACGAGATAGAGATTATGTTGTTAAAGAAGGGGAAATAATGATTGTTGATGAATTTACTGGACGTTTAATGCCTGGACGACGTTATTCTGGGGGGCTTCATCAGGCGATTGAAGCAAAAGAAGGAGTTCAAGTTCAAAAAGAAAGCGTCACTTTGGCAATAATTACTTTTCAAAATTATTTTAGACTTTATGAAAAATTAGCTGGCATGACTGGCACAGCTGTTACTTCGGCTGAAGAATTTTCCAAAGTTTATAATTTAGATGTTGTCGTAATTCCCACCAATAAACCAATGATTAGAAAAGATTTAACAGATAAAATTTATAAAACCGAGCAAGGAAAATTTAAAGCGATTGTTGAAAAAATTAAAGAATTAAATCAAATCAAACAGCCAGTTTTAGTCGGCACTATTTCTATTGAAAAAAATGAATTATTAGGAAAAATGTTAGACAGAGTTGGAGTTTCCTATGAAATTTTAAACGCTAAAAATCATTGGAAAGAAGCGGAAATTATCGCTCAAGCGGGAAAAAAAGGAGCGGTGACCATTGCCACAAATATGGCTGGACGAGGAGTAGATATAATGCTTGGCGGAGGACCGCCTGCGGAAATCAAAAATCAAAAGCTTGTCCCGAGTGAAACCGAGGGATCAAAAATCAAAAATAATAATAAAAATGAATTATATCAAGAATGGCAGAAGGAATATGATGAAGTGATTACTTTTGGTGGTCTCTACATCATTGGCACTGAACGACACGAAGCTAGGCGCATTGATAATCAGCTTAGGGGTCGTTCTGGACGACAAGGCAATCCAGGAGTAAGTCAATTTTTTGTTTCAATGGAAGATGATTTAATGAGAATTTTTGGTTCTGGAAAAATGAAAAATATTAT
This sequence comes from Candidatus Kuenenbacteria bacterium, assembly GCA_016209005.1. Classification (GTDB taxonomy): domain Bacteria; phylum Patescibacteriota; class Patescibacteriia; order UBA2591; family PGYQ01; genus PGYQ01. The sequence continues at coordinate 4,538 of JACQWZ010000034.1, read as the reverse complement.
GGATCGTCTTGGCTTGCCGGACGATATGCCGATTGAAAATAAAATGATTTCTCGTTCCATTGAAGCGGCTCAAAATAAAATTGAAGGATATAATTTTGACGTCAGAAAACATTTACTTGAATATGACGATGTTATAAATAAGCATCGGGAAACTATTTATAAAAAAAGACGAGAAATATTAAATCCAATAAAAAGTTTAAAACAAATGATTTTGGAAATGGTGGAAAAAGAAATTGAACAAGTTGTTTTTTTTCACACTTCTTTAGAAGATGAAAGGGAATGGGATTTGGAAGAAATTTATGAAGTCACTCACACTATTTTTTTTATTCCAAAAGAAGTTAGAATAAAATTAGAAGATATAAAAAGAGAAGCTGGCAATAAAGTTCAAGACATAATGGCGAGAACAAAAATTATTCAATATTTAGTTAAATTATCTCAACAAGCTTATGACGAACTTGAAAAAAAGGTTAATTCCATTAATGATGATGCTGAAAAAGAAAAGTATATGCAAGAAATAGAGAAGGGGATTATGTTGCGCAGTATTGATAATTTATGGATTGAACATTTAGAAGCGATTGATTATTTAAAGACTGGAATTGGTTTGCGCGGATATGGACAACGAGATCCATTGATTGAATTTAAAAAAGAAGCCTATAGAATGTTTAATGAATTAATAAATATTATTGAGAAACAAATTGTCTACAGTATTTATAAAATTGGTTTAGCAACCACAATAGCCCCGTCAATAATGCAAAAAGGTAATATTGAATTAAGTGTTCCAGGAACAGAAAGGCGAAAACTAGAGATAGAAGGGCAAAAACATAGTTTCGCCCCTACAAATAATTCAAATCAAAAAATTGGTCGAAATGATTTATGTCCTTGTGGCAGTGGGAAGAAATATAAGAGATGCTGTGGAAAATGAATGCAAAATGCAGAATGCAGAATGTAGAATTATGGAAAAAATAAAAATAAAAAATCAAAAAATTGGAGTATCACAAAAAGCTATTTTATTTAATGAGAATGGAAAGATACTTACGATAAGGCGTACTAAAACAGCTCCATCGAGACCGTTGTATTGGGATCTTCCGGGTGGTGATCTATATTTTGGCGAAGAAGTAAAAGAGGGAATTACTCGAGAAATAAAAGAAGAAACAGGATTAGAAGTTCAAGATCTTTTATTATTTGATGTTATCTCTGGACTCAATGATAAAAATGAATTCTGGGTAACAATTTGTTATATAGCTCGGCCAATAACAGTAGATGTAGTATTAAGTTATGAGCATGACGATTTCAAATGGGTTACTCCGAATGAATTTCAGAAATTAAAAGTGTCTCCAAGAAATAAAAAGTTTGTGAAAAATGTGTTGAATTATATTAAAATTAATAATATTTTTTTGTAGATTAAATTTATGAAAAATAAAAAACAGATCACAATTTTTGAAGGCAAGAAAATTCGTCGAATTTGGGATGAGGAAAAAGAGTTGTGGTATTTTGCCGTTATGGATGTAGTGGAAATATTGGCACAAACCCATAGACCAAGAAAGTATTGGAACGATCTAAAAATCAAGCTAAAGGCGGAGGGTAGTGAGATGTCCGAAAAAATCGGACAACTGAAAATGCAAGCTTCTGACGGCAAATTTTATCTAACTGACGCGGTGGATACAGAAACTATGTTTAGAATAATTCAGTCAATTTCATCTCCTAAAGCCGAGCCGTTCAAACTTTGGTTAGCAAAAGTGGGTTATGAGAGAGTGGAAGAAACTGAAGATCCAGAAAAAGCCATTCAAAGAGCGTTAGTGACCTATCTTAAAAAAGGTTATTCTAAAAATTGGGTTGATTTAAGATTGAAAAGTATTGAGATTAGAAAAGATTTGACTAATGAATGGGATGAGCGGGGCGTGGAAACAAATAATGAATTTGCCATTTTAACCGATGATATTTCTTTTGCTTGGGCGGGATTGAAAACAAAAGATTATAAAAAACATAAAGATTTAAAAAAAGAAAACTTGCGGGACAATATGACTAATTTAGAATTAGTTTTAAATATGCTGGCGGAAACCGCGACAACAGAAATTTCTAAAAAACGAGAACCAAAAACTTTTCCAGAAAATCGACAAGTGGCGCGCGAAGGCGAAGGAATTGCGGGTAATACCAGAAAACAGATTGAAGCTAAAACAGGTAAACCTGTTATTAGTAAATTAAGTTTTAAAAAAAATGCGGGAGCAGAAAAAAATAAAAATGTAAAAATTAAAAACCCGTCAGATATTCAAAAATATGACGGGAATAAAAAAAATGTAAAAATCAAAAATCAAAATGCAAAATAACAATCCAAAAATAAAAATATAAAAATTAAAAAAGATGATAAAAAAACACGAGAATCTTAGGCAGGGATGTTTGAGTTGTGGTTTTGAATTTTGACATTTGGGTTTTGAGATATTTATATTTTTTTATATTTAATTTATTTTTTTCTAAGAAGCTAAGAAGCTAATTTAAATTATGGAAATACGCAACATTGCCATTATCGCTCATGTTGATCATGGAAAAACTTCTTTAACCGACGCTTTAATGCGTCAAACTGGGATGGTTACTAATGATTCTGTGAGTATGGACTCCAATGTTTTGGAACAAGAGCGAGGTATTACAATTTATTCTAAAAACACTTCTGTTTTTTACAAAGGAACTAAAATTAATATTGTTGACACTCCGGGACATGCGGATTTTGGTTCAGAAGTAGAACGAGTTTTACGTTCAATTGACTCGGTGCTTTTGGTTGTTGACGCCCAAGAAGGTCCGATGCCACAAACTAAATTTGTTTTAAAAAAATCATTGGCATTAGGATTAAAACCAATTGTTGTCATTAATAAAATTGACAAAATAGCCGCTCGACCAGAATGGGTTCATGAAAAAGTTTTGGAACTTTTTATGGATTTAGGCGCTAATAATGAACAATTGGATTTTATTACTGTTTACTCAATTGCCAAGCAAGGGGTTGCTAAAATAAAATTAGACGATGATTCTAATAATCTTACACCTCTTTTAGATATAATTTTAGAAAAAGTTATACCAAAAAAAATGGAAGAAAATTTGCCTTTTGTGTTTCAACCTTTTAATTTGGCGTATGATAATTATTTAGGTCGTTTAGGCATTGGTCGTGTTTATCAAGGAATAATAAAAACAGGGGATAAGGTTTTTATTAAAAAACAATCTGATAAAATTATTTCTGGTTATATTTCTAAATTATTTACTTTTGAAGGTTTGCAAAGAAAAGAAGTGTCGCAAACTACTGGCGATGATATTATAATGATGGCCGGACTGCCCGAAATTTATATTGGCGACACAATTTGCATTGACGTCAATCAAGAAGCTTTGCCAATTATTAAAATAGACGAGCCAACAATTTGTTTAAATTTTTTAGTTAATAATTCTCCTTTCGCCGGTCGCGAAGGAAAATTCGTCACTAATCGCCAAATTAAAGAACGGTTAGAAAAAGAATTAGAAATTAACGTTGGATTAAAAATTGATTTTTCGCCAATTGAGTATTATAAAGTTTATGGTCGTGGTGAATTGCATATTGCTATTTTATTGGAAAATATGAGAAGAGAAGGATTTGAGATTCAAGTTTCTCAACCACAGGCGATTATAAAAGAAATAAATGGCGTTAAACATGAGCCGTTTGAAGAAGTGACAATTGATACGCCACAAGAGTTTGTTGGAAGTATTATAGAAAAAATGGCTAAAAGAAAAGGACAAATGATAGAAATGAAACCAGAGCAAAATCATATTAGATTAATTTTTCAAATTCCAACTCGCGGTCTTTTGGGCTATCGGGGAGAATTTGTTATAGACACAAAAGGAGAGGGAATTTTATGCAGTGAAGTAATTGGTTTTAAATTATATGCTGGCGAGATTGAAAAACATAACACTGGCTCTATGATTTCTGGACAAACTGGCAAAGCGCTGGCATATTCTCTTTTTAATCTTCAAGATCGTGGCGTGTTATATATTAATCCAAATGTTGATGTTTATGAAGGCGAGGTTATTGGCAACACAGCCAAAGGTTATAATATGGTTGTTAACCCAATCAAAGGCAAACAGCTTACAAATATGCGAGCCTCTGGCTCAGACATAGCCATTCAATTAACTGCGCCAATGGAATTAACATTAGAGCGTGGATTAGAAATTATAGCCGAGGATGAATATCTAGAAATCACCCCAAAAAATATTCGTCTTCGAAAACAAAATTTAAAATAGCGTTTACCCCTCACCTTTTTTCTGAAAAAAGGTGAGGGGTTTAGGGTTTAGGATAAATAATTTTCAATTTTCTCCACCAGCTGGTGAATTTAAAAATTTTGTTCACCCTGTTAAATAATTTAGTTTTTATAAAATTTTTATTTTTTTATTTTGTATTTAATAGGGTAAATTGAAAATTGATTAGAAATTAGAAATTAGAAATTGCAAAAATTTTTCCTAAATCCCTCACCTTTTGTTAGTTAATTTAAATTCATTTAGGAATTAAATAAAAATAACTTCCCTAATTT
>JACQWZ010000128.1 GCA_016209005.1 Candidatus Kuenenbacteria bacterium | reverse complement strand
TTTTGAATAATTCAACAAAATTATTTTCTGCTTGATTTTTCCAATTCCTAATCTGAGTGGGATGTATTTGAAAAGCGCTGCTGATTTGAGCGATTGTTTTGTCCCCTTTGATAGCAGCTAAAGCCACTTGGGCTTTTTCAAAAGGAGCAAATGTTCTTGGTTGTTTCATAGATTTCTATCATACCATTTGTATCTCATTTTGCAAAAATAACTGTCTAGATTTATGGGACCATTATAGATGATGAAATTCGCTCCATCAGAATCTCTCGCAGAAAATTCCGACACAGTGGTACAATCAGTCAAGAATGAATATCTACCTTAAAAATATTTTTTAAAATTTTCTCATAATATTTCATCATATTTAAATATTCCCATGTTTTTTCATATAATCTTTTTTTTAATTCTTCTTTTTTTTCATCTTTTTCATTTTCAGTTAAATTACTTAAATTTTCTATAATTAGAGAATCGTAAATTGGCTTACTTTCATTTCCATGCAAATCATTTTCAACCATATCTTTAAGATAAGTACATAATATCATTCCCTGTTTTTCTTTATACACTATTTCAGGATTACATTCTTCTAATTTCTTTAAAAACTTGTCTTTATCAAAAAATTCCTCTGAGTCTTCTTCGGATAATTTTCTTAATTTTTTTGGTCCTTCTATAACTTTAGGTTTTTCTTTTCCACTAAATTGTTCTTCTATTTTTTCTAACATAAGATAAAATAAATTAAGACATCAACGAAATATTTTTCCAATTAATTATTTTTGCGTAAGTTCTTTCAGCATTTTTTTTGATGTTTGCTATTTTTGCAAATTATATTACATCAATAAAAAATAATTCAATGGAATTTTTAAAGCATTGGCTTCTTTGTTGTATTCTAATGTTTTAGTTTGCTCAGAAAGAATAATATTGTAAGCTGTTTTTACTTTTTTTGATGTTTGGATTACTTGCTTGTATTCTTTTTTATTTACTCCCACCTCAATAACAATTTTTTTTCCTTTAAAATTAACAATAAAATCCGCTCCATTTTTAGCGCTGTCATAAGTAAGAGAAAAAGTCGGTTTTTTATCGCATAAACGATAAAGATACATTCCAACCAAATCTTCCAAAAGTTTTCCGCGCGCATTTTGTTCTGTAATAACATTGCCAATTGTTTTATAATACATCGCGCGAAACGCCGGTGATGAAAAAAGATATTTTGACGCTTTTTGCGTCACTTGTTTAAAATGAGATCCATGCGGATATACGCGATGCAAAATTTCAGCTTGTTCAAGCGCTGAAAAAATCTCGGCTATTTTAAGACGGGAAATGCCAAATTTTTCCGCAAGTGTTGTAAAATTTAAAACATCCATATCAGCCACAGCGTATAAAATCGCGGAAATTCTGCTGATAATTTCAGAAGAAAATCTACGCATTTGCGGAATATCTTTGTTAATAACTCGTTCAAGCGATTTATTTATTTGATTATAAACCAAAGCTTCATTTTCTAACGCAATCATAAAAGGCAAAGACCCGTAAAAAAGATAATTTTCAAAATCCAAACGGCTAATTCCATAATAATATTGATTTATTTTTCGCTCTTGTTTTTTAAAGTCGTTAAATGTTTTTTGAGCGCTTGTTCCATTAAAAATAATTTTTTCTAATTTTTGCGACAATCCATTAATTTCAGATTTATGTTTTTTAATCTTAATAAATTCCGTGAATGATAGCGGATAAATTTTTTCATAAATAGCGCGCCGAGCAATATCAGAATCATTGTTTATAAGCGCGGCTGCCGAGCCTGTCGCGAATATAAAAACATTGTGACTGCGATCGTAAATAGTCTTAAGAGTTATACCCCATTTTTCATCATATTGAACTTCATCTAAAAATAAAAATAATGGTTTGTCCAAATTTGTAATCGGCCGTCCGATAATTTCTTCAAAAACATTTATAACTTCGTTGATGTTGCTGCCAAGCGTCTGAGTGATTTCATCAACTGAAAGAATTAAAAAATATCCATCAATATTTTTATTGGCATAATGCAATTGATGCATAACTGTTGTTTTCCCGGCTCCGCGCAATCCAGTAAGCGCGATCCAGCGATAAGAACGTTTGCCTGTTAAAAATTGATCTAAATATGATTGTAATTTTACAAAAATATTCCTGTTTGGATATTTTTTATTTTGCGCGTCAAAAATATACGCGCGTCCGCGAAAATCAACTTGCGCGATTTGCTCGTTTATATATTCTTTAATTTGTTCTTTATTCGCGGACATAATTTAATATTATTTAGTGTTAAGTATAATATACACCATTTGTCTGTTTGGTGTCAAATTTATTTATCGCTAAAAAATAATGAAAATCAATCACCATTTACCATTTAATAAAGGTCTGACGCGTTTCGCTTGTTAAAATTTCTCCTGCTTGAAGTGGATCAATATTTATTATTTCTTTTGTCTCTCGTTTTATACCAATAAATTTTTTAAAAGAATCTTTTGTTATAAGTTAAAACTAGATTTGTTTTACAAGATCATCTGCTGTTCGAATAGTTCCTTCAAACCCTCCGCCTGGGGATGTCCAAGCCCCGACAAAATATAAATTTTTCAATGGACTTTTATGTTTAAATCTATCAAACCCGCATTGCGAAGTCGTTTGGGCAAAACCATAAATAACTCCTTCGGGATTACTTGTATACTGGTTTTGTTTTAAATTTCCCTAAAATAAATTTTCAAATTTTATAGAATTAAATTTATTCCGGTTTAAATATTTCAAACAATCTTTTATCAAAACAGAAAAATCTTTTTCTAATCTGTTATGAGTAACATTT
>JACQWZ010000033.1 GCA_016209005.1 Candidatus Kuenenbacteria bacterium | reverse complement strand
TCCATAATTTCAAAGGATTTCTTTGTTTAATTCTCTGATAATGCCGACAATTAGGACACAATCTTGGCAAAGGCAAATTCATCTTTCTATAAAATTCTAATTCTGGTGCAATTATTTTAAAAGCCGTTGTGCATTGAGAAAACTCCGCCTGTTGAAGACTGTCTTCAACAGATCTGACATTTGCGCATTCAATTATCTTATTGATAATTGAATCGTCTACGTCTTTAATGTTATCTGGTAATTTGTCATTGGAAATTTGGATTTTGATATTTCTTATTTCCGGCTCTTTCCATTGATATCCTTTTTCAATCGCTTGTTCTTTTGTCAAGGGAAAATATTCCTGAGCGATTGTTTCGTTATAGCAAAAAGGTGATAATTCTGGTGGAAAAAATTCGCCATAACGATAAACTCTTCCTTTCTTGTCTACATAAAGCATTAAATTCATTTGTTCAATAATTTTCGAAACTAATTTTTCATATTCTTCTTTGGTGTATTGCTTGTTGAGGATGCAGTATTCTTTATGGCGAAGACCGACGCAACCGAAGAGGTTAGAGGAAGAAGGACATAAAATAGAATATTCTAATTCTCGACAACTGGGCCAACATGCAAAGCAAAATTTAACTCGCGAAGATCCTTCTCCTGTTACTATACTTTCGTAAACTAGTTCGGCATTATTACCAAAAATAGAATAATCATAACAATCTTTAACTGGCGGATTAAGCATAAAAGCGCAATATTTTAAATCTTCCCCTTCGTTTAGAAAATAACAATTCGAGGCATTTTTAGAATTATTTATATAATTACCGGTTACATTAGTGTTTTTCCTTCCCTCTATAAATTTATTAGGAAAATTATTCCACAATTGTTTTATTTTTATTTTATTGTTTTGTAAATATTCAAACGAATCAAGATTAAATTCTTTTAATTTTTTAAAATATTCTTCTTTAGAATATGGTTTATTAAAAATATAATACTGCATAGTTCTTAAATCGACACAACCGAAACAATTTATACATCCTCTACAATTTTTTGAAAACCAAACATCAACACACTCTAAACAATAAGAAGAAAAAAATACTCTATTGCATTTTTCTAACTTAAAACCCTCATAACAAAGTTCACAACTCGTTAAATACAGGAGTTACGCACTATTAATGTGCATTTGGCTAATATTAGCTAAAAATAAAAAATTAACAAAAATTCAATTTTCGCTAACTTTAGCCATTTTTTGATTAAACTGCGTAAGTCCTGAAATAGGAATTATCAAAACAATCTTTTGCTTGGTGTAAACCATTTCCAAAAGCACAATCTTCGTTATAATTTGAATAAAAAATTAAATAACAATTTTTTAAATGAGCTGCGTTCATACAATAATCACTATTTACTAAATTTGTTGCAAATCTATTAAGCCAAGGGAATTCTAATAATAATTTTTTAAATTGTTCAAAAAATGGCTTAGAAAAATCATAAGCCTGACCATAATTTATTGGATCCCACTCGTCTGACCACCAAGTTTTATAATTATAAACTTTAAAAGGTTTGTCTGGAGAAATTACTGAAAAAATATTTTCTTTTGAAAAATCGCATTTCCTTTTATATAAACTTTTTTCATTTCTCCAGCTCATTCTTCTTATTAACCTACACTCAGGACAAAAAGTTGGCGGAGGAACTTTAATTTTTTCATAAAATAAAAAATCTTCAGGCTCAATAATAAATTTCTGTTGACAATTTTGACAGATTTTTTGTGCTGATTGAGGCATAGTTTTTTAATAAAACAAATTACGAAACGTAAAATAACTCATGTTTGTCATTGCGAGCGCATCCGAAGCAATCTATATTTCTGGTTTAATTATTAAGATTGCTTCGTCCTCCGACGTAACGTCGGAGTCCTCACAATGACGGCAGAGAGAAGGTTATAAACAGTTACAGAGATTCCTCGACTCCGGCTCCGCTCAGAATGACAAACTTTTTTTAAAAAATTTAAAATTTAAAATTGATTTAAAATTTAAAATTTTCTAATTTGTTTTTTTGTTCTCGTGTTTTTTTGTTCTCGTGTTTCAAACTATCGGCGAGCCACCTTCTTTTTGAATTTTTTCTTTTTTATTTTCTTCGCTAGCTAATTGAGTTTGTTTTGGTTTATCTGTTTCTGTTGGTTTATCAGTTGGCGCGTTCGTTGTAGTTTCAATAGAGGCGGGTTTGTCCTCTGTAGTTTCAACAGGGGTGGGCGGATTAAGTTCTTTTTCTTTTTCTAAATTCTTTTTAATTATTTCTATTGGTAAAGAATATTTTTTTTGACTTTGTTTAACTATTTCTTCTCGATAAGAAGGATGAGTCGGTGGTAAAATATTTAATGTTTCCGCTGAAAAAGGATCAAAAGTTTCACCGTCAATAGACATTTTGATAAAAAATTCTCGGGTTCCTAAATTTATCATATCTTCAACTCGAAAAACAGGCGCCATTTCAGCGACTAAGCTTTGAGCGTCTGGACCGCCAATTCGAAAAATAACAATTGATCCAACATTACCCATCACCGTGGCTAAAACTGCTGGCAAAAGTTGGCCAATATATTGATGGGCGACAATAAGACAAAGTCCATATTTTCTTGATTCGGCAAATATATTTTCAAAAGTTGTTGTGACTAAATTTTGAAACTCGTCAGCGTAAAGATAAAAATCTTTTCGGTCTTCTTCTTTTAAAGAAGCTCGCGCCATACCCGCTTGATAAAGTTTTGTGATGAACATTGAACCAAAAAAACTGGAATTTTCTTCGCCTAATTTGCCTTTAGCAAGATTGATTAAAAGAATTTTTTGAGAATTTATAATTTCTTCTAAATCAATCTTATTTTCTTCTTGACCAAAAATATTGCGCAATAAAGGATTGGATAGAAATTGAGATAATTTATTAACCAAAGGGATAATTGCTTCAGCGTCAAATTTTTCCGACCAATCGGCAAATTCTACGGCCCAGAATTTTTTAATCATTTCGTCTTCAATATAATTAACAACTTTTTGACGATAATTTCTGTCAGTTAACATTGAAATCATTCCTTGCATTGTCGCGCGAGGATAATCCAAAAGAGCTAAGCAAGTAAAACGAAAAACATGTTCTAATCTTGGGGTCCAGTTGGCGCCGAATTGTTTTTCCAAAATTTCAATTAATCCTTGAGAAATTTGATGTTTCAATTCGGGATTAACATTTTGCAACGGATTAAAAGAAACCGGGCAATTTAAATCCGATGGGTCGATCAAAACAACATCGTTTATTCTTTCTTTTGGAATAAAATCTAAAATTGTTTCAATTAAATCTCCATGAGGATCAATTAGTCCAACGCCATAACCATAAGCAATGTCTTGACGAATTAAAAGTTCCAAAAGCTTGCTTTTGCCAACTCCGCTTTTGCCAATCATATACATATGACGTCTTCTATCTTTTCTTTTAATGCCAAAAATAAATCTTTTTTCTTCCAAAATCGCTTGATAATTAGTTCGTCCAAAAAAACAACATTCGTGAGAATTTATTTTTCCATAAATTGGCAATTCAGACGGCGGCGGAGCTAATCTAAATTTTCGAATTTTAAGTTTAGGCATAAAAAAATCAAAAATCAAAATGCAAAAATCAAAAATCAAAATGACAATGCAAAAATAAAAAATAAAAAAACAAAAGAATTATACAACTTCTTGAAGATAACACTTTTCGCAATAAACCCCTCGCTTTTTTCCGAAAAAAGGTGAGGAGGTAAACAATTTCTTAAACAACCTCACTAAGATAGCATTTCTCACAGTATATTATTTCTTGACGATCTGGCGCGTAAGTCGTCTCAAATTCATTTGGACAAGGTTGATCGCCGTGAAAATGTTCAATGGTATTTTTGTATTTTATCCCTAATTCATTATTCATAATTCTTGATTCTTTTCCATTGCATTGACATTTTCTTTGAAAAAGTTTTCTTGGTGATAATTGAACAAGTCGATCTTTATGTCTTTGTAAAGGACAATATCTAGGAATTGGCAATCCTATTTTTCGATAAAACTCAAGTTCCATTGGAATAATTTTATAGGCCTTGTTAGAAATTTCACATTTTAAAATTTTTTCTAAAATATCATCTTTGACATCAGAAATATTATCCGGAATTTTATAATCAGAAAAGGCATATTTAATTTGCGATTCATAATCTGACCAAAGATAACCTTTCCCCAATGCTTTTTCGCGACTCAAAGGATAATAATCTTGAGTCGCTGTTTCATTATAACCAAAAGGACTTAACTCTGGCGGAAAAAACTCCCCATAACGATAAATAATTTCTTTTATTTCCGCATTTTCTTCATTTTTAAATTTTAAATTGTCATTTTGATCCCTCGATTCCACTCGGGACAAGCTTTTGATTTTTGCATTTTGATTTTTACTAATGTACGGCATCTCATTCATGTGTTCTATAATTTTCGGAACTAATTTTTCATATTCTTCTTTTGTATATTGCTTATTTAAGATGCAGTATTCTTTATTCCTTAAATTAGCGCAACCAAAACAATTATGACTATTTAAAACCGCATAGCAATATTCTAAATTAAAAGAACTTTTAGTTTGGCTAGTGCCAGCACCTAAAACAAATAAAAAGAATTTTGAGTTATAACAACCTCCTGAATGAGCGCCTTCATAACAAAGTTCACCATAACCAAACGATGATAAATCATAACTATCTTTTATCCAGCCAGTAATATAAAGATGTTTAGAGTCTTCTATACATTCGCCATTCCAACAATTTTTTACATTTTTTGAATGAATAATAGAGTGACCAAAACAATTATTTGATTTTAAAATAAATCTATCTCGATGAGGTGTTGACAGCCAAATTTTTTTAGCATTATCTTTTAAAAACAAAATATTTTTATACGATGTTAAAGAATTTTCTTTTAAAAATTTTTGATATTCTTCTTTTGAATATGGCTTATTAAAAATATAATATTGTTTATATCTTAAACCAGCGCAACCGAGAATATTACTACAATTTCGACAATCAAAAGATAGAATAGCGTCATAACAATCAAAACAATCTTGAGAAAATAAAGCTTTATAACATCTTTCGCAATTAATATTTTGATAACAAAGTTCACTTTTAGATATCCAAAAATTATCAAAACAATCTTTACCGTAAAGTTCATAGGTATTATAAGCTGAATCTTCATTGCGAAGCCCGCCAATATTTAGATAACAATTTTTATCATCGGTTTCTTGATTAACCCAGTCGCTATTGACGCAGTTGGCGTTAAAAATTGAAATATGAGGAGTTGAAAATAATAAATTTTTAAATTGTTCAAAAAATGGTTTGTTAAAATCATAATCCTTACCATAATCTTCCCCGCCCCATTTATCAGACCACCAACATTTTTGACAATACATTAGATAAGGCTTGTTTGGTGAAACTCGTGAAACTACAATTTGACCACATAAATCACATTTTCGTTTATACAAAGCTCTCTCATTCCGAAAAGTAATTCGTCGTTGTTCTCGACACTCCGGACAAAATGTTGGCGGAGGAACTTTAATTTTTTCATAAAATAAAAAATCCTCAGATTCTATTGTAAATTCCTTTTCACAATTCTGGCAAATTTTAATTTCTTGATTCATAAAAAAACAATTAATAATTGACAATCTTTGTCATCCCGACCGAGGCTTCCAGCCTGCCCCGAGCTTTGTCGAGGGGGAGGGATCTAATTAAAAATTTGAAATTGAAAATTAATTTAAGGGATTCCTCCGCTTCGTTCGCTCGATGACTTGCTCACTTCGGTCGGAATGACAGAATTGTTTTTTTTGTTTTCATGTTTTTATGTTCTCGTGTTTTATTGTTTTATTGTTTTTTTGTTTTTTTTATTGTTAATTGTTGATTGTTAATTGTTAATTGTTTTTCTCAATTTCTTCAAACAACTCTTCTATCCTCTCTTCTTTTTCGTCCTCTCTTTTTCCCTTTATATCAATAAAAAATTTAATATGCGGGACATGGCGTAAATGTATTTTTTTATTTAAGAGGGCTTGTAAAAGCGGGGCTCTTTTATTTAAAATTTTTAAACTTTCTTTTTCTTTATTTTCTGGAAAAACTCTTAAAAAAACTTTGGTTATTTTTAATTCCGGATCCGTGTCCACTCCAATAATAGTTGTCATAGTTCCTAAATCAAATTCCACTTCTCGAAGTATTATCTGATTTAATTCTTGTCTAATAACTTCGTTTATTTGTTGAACGCGGACATTGAGTATCATAAAGATTAGCTTTGGCTTATTTAAAGTTAAGTCTGCTATATAAGAATGTAGAATTATAGGAAAATGTAAAATGTAAATATCAAAATGGAAAATGACAATGCAAAATTTAAAGTATAAATCCCAATATCCAAATCCCAATGCCAAATAAAATCCCAAACCCAAAATCCCAAAAAATAACGTAATTTATTTTGATTTGAGATTTGGGATTTTATTAGATATTTGATATTGAGATTTGAGATTTAAAAAATTTAATTTTTAATTTTTGATATTTACATTTTACATTAAATACAAAACATAACTAAAATTATTTTTTATTTATCTTATTTTGTTATTGTCATCAACTATCGGTTAAAGCTACTATTCCGTTTCTGTAATTTTTTCTTCATAAACGTAGAGAACATCGTCTGGCATAACTATTGTTCGCGTGTTAAGTTTTATCCCGCATTCAGCGCCAGCGCTTACTTCTTCAATCGGAACTTTATTTGTTTGCAATTCATCTATAATTCCTTCTCCTATTTTTTTATCTCTTCTTTTTATATCAACTTTTTCCTTTTTAATTATTTTACCATCTAAAACTTGCCCGCCTAAAATTATTGAACTTTCTCCTTTTTTAAAAGTGGCCAAAATTCTAAGATGGCCCAAATCGATTCTTTCAATTTTTGTTGTTTTTGCCAATTCTTTTTGTATTTTATTAATTTCATCAATTAAATCATAAATAGTTTCGTAAATTTTTATTTGAACATTTTTTTCTCGAGCTAAAATTAAAGCTGTTTTTGTCGCTTGAACATGAAGCCCAAAAATTTGAGCTTGACCAGCATGGGCTCGCATTACATCCGCTTCGGCGATATTTCCCAAGCCTTGAGCGACAACATTTATAATTAATTCTGGTCTATGAATTTTAACCAAACTTTCAAGTATCGCTTCTTCCGAGCCTGAAACATCAAATTTTAAAATGATATTTAATTCTTTCGCGTCTAAAATTTTTTTTTGTCCTAAAAAGAATAAAATTTTTTTTCTCTTTTTTTCAAAAAACAAAGAATTCTCTTTTTCTTTCTTTTTAAATTCTTTCCTATTAGAAACCGCTTCTAAAATATCTCCCACTTGGCAAACTTTTTTTAATCCTAAAATTTTGACTGGCGTTCCCGGTTTGGCTTCATTTAATTCTAAATTATCAAAAGATTTCAATGTTCTAGCTCTTCCCGAAACAGGCCCGATAATAATGGCATCGCCTTTTTTTAATATTCCTGTTTGAATTAAAACCGTAGCCACCGCTCCTTCTTGAGAGTCTAAATGCGATTCAATTATTGTCCCTAGAGCTTCTCTGTTTGGATTAGCTTTTATTTTTTCCATTTCTTGAATTAATAAAATCATTTCTAATAAATAATCGACGCCGTCTCCTTTCTTGGCGGAAATAGGAATGCAAATAATTTTTCCTCCCCAATCTTCAGGCAAAAGATTATTCTCGGCCAATTGTTGTTTGAGTCTTTCAATATCCACCCCCGGCTTATCAATTTTATTAATGGCCACAATAAAAGGAAGTTTTTCTTGCTGAATAATTTTAATCGCTTCAAAAGTTTGAGGTTTTAATCCGTCATCGGCCGCGACAACTAAAATCGCAATATCCGCCACTCTTCCGCCTCGAGCTCTCATCGCTTTAAAAGCTTCATGCCCCGGGGTGTCAAGAAACGTAATTTTTTGAAATTCTTCATTCTCTTTCTCTTTATTTTTGGTTTTTGCCCCTTCACTCTTGCTCAGGGTATGCTTTTGATCCCTCGACCCTTCGACAGACTCAGGGCAGGTTTTTACTCGGGACAAGCTTTTGATTTTTATTTGATAGGCTCCTATATGTTGAGTAATGCCATGACTTTCCGATGAAGCAACATTTGTTTTACGAATAAAATCCAATAAAGTGGTTTTTCCGTGATCAACATGTCCCATAATCACGACCACCGGCGGTTTTGATTCTAATTTATCTTCATCCTCTTTAAGAATTTCTTTTAATTTTTCATTGGTAATAATATTTTCGTCTTGAATAAGAACTTCGTCCGCTATTTGCGTTTTAAATCCTAAATCTTGGGCGACAATACTGGCTGTTTCAAAATCAATCTCTTCATTAATAGTTGCCATAATTCCATTTTTTATTAATTCAGAAATAATTTGAACAACCGGCATTTCTAATTTTTGCGCCAATTGATAAACGGTAATTGTCGCCGGAATTTTAATTTCTTTTTTATCCGCCAGTTGATGAATTATTTTTTCTTCTTTTTTTTCTTCTTCAAATTTTATTAATCCTTTTTGAAAATTTTCCATAATTTTATTCGCAACCCAAGGATTAACCTTAATCGCTTTTTGACCAATATCAAAACCAAGTTTCGGCAATTCTTCCCGCAACTTTACTGTGGAAATTTTTAATTTTCTGGCCAATTCAGTAATATTCATAATAGGCTTATTTTAAACTAATTTTCACTTTCCGTCAAATTTTTCGTAATATCAGGAGTTACGCACTATTAATGTGCATTTGGCTAATATTAGCTAAAAATGAAAAATTAACAAAAATTCAATTTTCGCTAACTTTAGCCATTTTTTGATTAAACTGCGTAAGTCCTGAATATGCAAGTTAAAATATAGACGAAAGCCTCTCGTATCTGCAAATAAAAATGTTGCCGAAATAAATGATATAATTAAAGTAAAAAATGTTAATAATATTTAACATTCTAAAAAATTATTTAATTTTTTAACTTTAATTA
>JACQWZ010000032.1 GCA_016209005.1 Candidatus Kuenenbacteria bacterium | reverse complement strand
TTGAAAAGATATTTCTGTGGATAACTTATAGAATTTACTACACTACGATTTTTAAATAAAAAAAGAGGTAGAATGGCTTAGATTAGCCAAATTCTACCTCTTAAATTCCGAATTCTTCCCGTCATCTGTCAAAGACGGGTTCTTCGGTAATATAATTTTCTTTAAGAAGAAGTTTTTTAATTATTTTGTCATCAAGGAGCATAAAATTAGAATATAGAATATAGAATATAGAATATGAAATGTGGAAATTTTTTTATTTTCCATATTCTATATTCAACATTCTGAATTACTTTAAAAATTGCTCTATTCTCTCAATAATGGTAGCGATTGGCGTATCGGATTTAATAAAAAATTCTTCTATGCCAAATGTTCTGGCGCGTTTTTCGTCTTCTTTCTGGCTAAGATTAGAAAGCACTATAACTGGAGTTTGGATTTTTTTTTCTTTAAGTGTTTCTAAAACCGAAAAGCCATTTATTCTGGGCATAACTAAATCAAGTAAGATGAGAGAAAATGTTTCTTTTTCAAGAATAGCAAGACCATCTTCGCCATTATACGCAATCGCCGTTTCAAAATGAGAGTGCGTGAGTTTAAGTTTAAGCGCTTGGGCCATCGGTCTTTCATCTTCAATAATGAGAATTTTTTTGGGCATAAAATAGGCAAAAATTTTAGGAAAAATTTTTGCAAAATCCTAAATCCCAATTTCCAATGTCCAATAAAATCCCAAATCCCAAACAAAATACAATTAGGGCTTAGGATTTATAATAGTTTGATTGGGCATTGGGGTTTGGTCATTGGGGTTTAATATAAAATATTGAAATTCCGATATAATAAAATAGGCAAAATTTTTTTAATTTTGTAAATAATTTTTAATTTTTAAATTGGATTTTTTAATTTTGATCCCTCAACAGATTCGGGACAAGCTTTTAATTTTTGATTTTATTCTGGTGCGTTTGTTTGACGAAATCCGAACCTATTTTGAACGGAACTGACGGCGCGCTTCGCGCGCCAAACTGAACGCTCGGGCGGGCAAAAAGGAAGGGGGTTGGGGGGAAGGAATTTTTGCCCGCCCTCGCTTTCCG
>JACQWZ010000120.1 GCA_016209005.1 Candidatus Kuenenbacteria bacterium | reverse complement strand
TTTTAGATGTTCTCTTTTCGCCAAGTTCGGCACAACTCCGCCCCAGGGCGCGTGTACTTTTATCTGCGACGCCACGACATTGGATAACACCCTAAATGCCCCCTTTGCATAAAGGGGGGCAGGGGGGATTTTTCCTTCAACAACCGCCGCCGCCGTTTCATCGCAACTTGTCTCTATACCTAATATAATCATGATTTAAAATTATCACAATATTAATAATAAAACAATAAACAGAGCTCGCAATTGTCGCTAATCTTACAAACGGAAAAGGAGCCAAATGGCTCCAATTCTTCGAGAGTACAAAAAGTTAAACAGCTTCCGAACCTTTGACTGGATTAAAGCGATTCCCGTTCCTGAACTGGCTATTAAGGATATGGGGTGTTTGTGCCAATTAATTTAAATTGTTTATCCTCAAAAATATTTATTATTTTTTTTAAATACTTTTAATAAACTTATATTATTTTCTCCCCATAGCATATCCTTGTTGTCTAAAAATACTTTATTAATTAACGTTTCCCCCCTTTTTTTTCTCGCTAATATTTATTTTATCTCTAAAATATTTATAAATATAATCTATCGTGTTTATATCTTTTAATAAAGTTTGGCATGCACCGATTTTTTCGAGGTTATCTAAATATCTATTTTGATAAATTTTATAAATATTTTCTAAGGTTACTTTATTGGCACCTAAATTAAAATCTAGTTTCAAACCTTCTATAATTAATTCTAAAATTCTTACTATATTATGTGTTTCATTTCCCTTCCAGCTTCTAATTCGATTAATTAAATCTGCTCTGCCAATACTTTTTAAATACACTTTAATTATACTATCAATTAATTGGTTTGCAACTTCGGCACCAGACGGGAAAAACCAATTAAAATATAAAAATCTTACTGATAAATATTTAAGATCATTAATAATTAATTCCATAACTATTTTATTTTTTTCTTTGTCCATAATCTTATAAAATCTGATTTTAAAATTTAATCTTTAATATTAAACGCATTTAAATTTAATGTCCA
>JACQWZ010000118.1 GCA_016209005.1 Candidatus Kuenenbacteria bacterium | reverse complement strand
TTAAATCGATTTGCTATATAACCTTGAATAACGAAATACCAAAAATTCTCATAACAGGGTAAAATAGTAATGTAAAAGAAATTAACAATTTCACCCTATTATGAAAACCGCAATCCAGTTGTATGACAACTTAAAGCAGGTTGTGAAATTCTTTTATAAACAATTGAAACTTGATAAGTTCGAAAAATCAAAAGGTCGAAATTTAGCCCTCTCAATTATTGAAAACATCTCTCTGGCAATATTTAAACAACGAAACAATATTGCCACCAAGAAAGCAATCTTTAATATCTTTAAGCCAAAATGTTCTTACAAAACCTTGGTAGTGAATATGAACAGATTTGCTCATCTGGCTCTGCTGGTTCTGGTAACAATCTTGAAAGTTAACAGAAGAAATCAACATTTTATCAAGCATACTGATTCTACTGAAATACCAGTCTGCTCTAATCGGAAAGCAAAATATCATCAAACAATGAAGGACTTGGCTAACTGGGGATATACTGGAAAAGGTTCATTTTTTGGCTTAAAAATGCACATTACAACTGATTTAAACAGGAAATTATTGGCTGTTAAATTCACTTCTGGCAATGTTGATGACAGAGAAATCTTTTACGACTTAAACAAGGATTTACTGGGATTATTTATTGCT
The DNA here is from genome assembly GCA_016209005.1 of Candidatus Kuenenbacteria bacterium. GTDB lineage: Bacteria > Patescibacteriota > Patescibacteriia > UBA2591 > PGYQ01 > PGYQ01. The sequence continues at coordinate 470 of JACQWZ010000118.1, read as the reverse complement.
GATGCTGGATATGTTTCTAAAAAACTTCAGCAAGATTTCTGTCGCGAAGGTAAAAGAATGCTCCTTGTTAAACCGAGAAAGAATATGAAAAACCCAATGACTAAATTTCAGGAATTTCTCTACGGAACCAGGATGTTAATAGAACTTAACTTCAGAAACTTAAAAATGTTTTACGGCTTGGTAACCAGTTTACCAAGATCAGTGGGCGGATATTTGGCTAACTATATCTACAGCCTGCTGGCTTATCAAATCGCTTAATTGTTTCAATTATTCGTTTCAATGTTTGTAAATTTTACAACTTGCCCGCTAACAACCAAATTTGGGAAATCCAAAGGAGTTTTTGAATTGTCCAAATTTAGTTGTTAGATTTGCATTTTGTAATTCAAGGTTAAAATAATTAGGTTAATTTTATTTCCTCACTTCCCACTCCACATTCTCTTCTAATGCCTTCGTTATCTTTCTCATCAAAT
>JACQWZ010000116.1 GCA_016209005.1 Candidatus Kuenenbacteria bacterium | reverse complement strand
TGGCTTTTTCTGTAATCATATAGGTATATTTATACCCATATTCATACAATTTTACAAATCCTTTAATACCTCTATAGATACTTTGTATTTTCATAAAGCTATGGCCTTATGGAGTCCAATATGTATCTGGCATTATGCATTATGTTCGTGAACTTGAATAGTAGTAAAATTTAAAACATCAGAATCAAATATGTAAGTTATTTTTTGTCGCGCTTTAAAACGTTCTTCGGCCAAAGCGACTAATTTAACAACAAGTTCTACGTTTGATATTCCAGCTTTTCTCCAATTATGACAATAAAGACTGCCCGGCAAAGTGTTAATTTCATTAACAAAAACATTTTGAGAATCATTATTAATTAAAAAATCAACTCGGCTAATTCCAGAACAGCCTAAAACGCGATAACTTTTTAAACCAAGACTTTTTACTTGCTCGGCTAGTTCGTTTTTAATATTTGCTGGAATTTCGCTGTATCGATTTTTCATTCCACCATATTTTTTGCCTCCAGATAAATATTTATCATTAAAATTAAAAAACTCTGTCTTATTGAGTGGTCGCTCTATTTCGCCAGTTTGAAGAATATCATTTCCGATAATTGGCAACGTAACTTCAATTAAATTTTCAATACTTTCTTCAATTAAAATTTTGTCATCGTAATGCAAAGCAACCTCAATCATATTTTCTAAATCAGATTGCTGTTTAACCTTGGTGATGGCGATGCTTGAACCCAAATGAACTGGTTTAATAAAGACCGGCCATTTTAATTTTAAGGCTTTTTCTTTTAAAGTATTTTTATTAGTTTCCCAATCAAATTTTGTAAACCAAATATATGGAACAACAGGAATATTTTCTTTTGATAAAATTTGTTTGGTTAAAACTTTGTCCATGGCAATTGTTGAAGCAAATAAATCACAACCAATAAAGGGAACATTTGCCATTCGCAAAAGTCCCATTAAACTTCCGTCTTCGCCAAATGTGCCATGCATTGCCGGAAAAACAACATCTATTTTTACTACTTTTGGTCGAAAACCCGGCCAAACTAATTTTAATCCTTGATCAAACAAAATTTGAATCTTTTTTTGTTTTGGACAAATGCCATTTGCCCCTATAAAATTTGTTTGTTTAAAAAAATTCAAATTATTCATCGCTTGATCCGAATACCACGAACCATCTTTGCTAATATAAATCGGCTGAACATTAAATTGTCCGCTTGCTAATAATGATTGAATAATTGGAATATGCGCGGTGATTATTGAAACATCATGTTCAACGCTCTGCCCGCCAAAAATAACAGCAATATTTTTTTTCATAAATAAATTAGATAATAATGCAAATCTACAAATAATACTAATGATACTTTATTTAATTAGTATCATTAGTTGCATTCGCATGTATTTGTATATTCAGGACTTACGCAGTTTAATCAAAAAATGGCTAAAGTTAGCGAAAATTGAATTTTTGTTAATTTTTCATTTTTAGCTAATATTAGCCAAATGCACATTAATAGTGCGTAACTCCTGATATTAGTATTTTATAATAATTTTACACATATTGATCCGGCCAATCGTTTTGTAATAAAACTACATCATTTTTTACAGTCAAATACGGCAATGCGTCAAAGGCTGTTAGCGCGTCGTTGAACCAAATTATTTCGCCATTATAATTTGCGTCTTTAAGTCCCTCGGCAATAAAAGGCGTGACAGAATTTTTTATTAAAATAATTTTTTCTATTTCGGTTTTTGCGAGTTGAATCCCAATTGCCTTGTGAATTTCTTTTATTTTTGATCCCATTTCTACTAATCCGGGCGTAACATAAAATCTGCGATAATTGTGGAGCGAAGCTAAAAATTCAATAACAACTTTTACTCCATCGGGGTTGCCATTATAACTATCGTCTAATGTAATAACGCCAGCATTGTTAATTTTTGGCTCTAAACGATGGTCAACGGGTTTTATATTTTTAATTCCTTCTTTAATTTGATCAATTGATATTCCTAATTTTATCGCGATATCTATAGCAACCATTAATGGACCAATTTGATGAAGACCTAATAAATTAGTTTTTATTTTATAATCCTGTCCATTTTTAGAAATCACAAAACTTGTTCCTTTTAAATTGGTTTGTGGATTTTCTACTTTCCATTTTTCAATTCCTTTTCGGTTGTAGATAATATAGTCATTTAAAACATTATTGCGCGCTAAATTATTTTCACCATTTACATAAATTGGATTTTTTTTTAACCAATCTGATAATTCAAAAATTATTTTAATGGTTTTATCTAAACTTTTAAATTTTTTCAAATGAGCCTCATTAATTCCAGTAATAATTCCTATGTTTGGTTGTGTTAAATCACATAACTTTTTTACATCGCCAGGATAATATTCGCCAAGTTCAAAAATTAAAACTTCTTCATCTCCTTTTAATATTTTAATAAATCGGCTGATGCCTAATGGAGTATTGTGATTATGAAGAGGAGTGGCAACTTTTTTATTTTTTTCTAAAATAGTTTTTAAAATTTCTCGCATCGTTGTTTTGCCAAAACTTCCAGCGATTGCTATTTTAATCGCTTTGTGTTTTTTGAGTTTTTTTTGAGCGCATTTGATAATCACAAATTCAATCGGCCATTGAATAAAAATTCTTATTAAAATTATTGGCGCGATTATTACATAAGCCAAAAAATACGGCGCGATTAATAAAATACCTGCAAAAAAAATATATTTAATTAGCCCTAATTTTAGCCAAAATAAAGAAATGGCAAAACTATATAAACTCAAAAGAATTGTCCAGGCAATAATAAAAATTAATATTGCTTTTGGCGTTTTAATTAAATGTTTGCGACATTCTACTTTGTTAAAATTTTTAACTCGTCCATACCAATTAAGATAATCGCAAATATTATATTCGCTTGCCTGCAACATATAAACAAGAGATCTGATATAGCGCGGATGATAAGATAACCATTTTTTCATAAAATAAATTTTTGAATTATTTCAGCGACTTTTTGCGGATTTTCTTGATGAACAAAATGTTCAGTGTTAATAATTATTTCTAATTTTGAATTACAAATTAGTTTGGATAAACTTCGACCTTCTTCTAATGGAATTGTCTTGTCTTGATCGCCCCAAATTAGCAAAGTTGGAATAATAATTTTATTAGCAAACGATGTTAAATCTTCCTTAATCACATTTAAAAATGTGTTTTTTAATTTGCCAGATAAAAAATAATCGCTCTTTGCAATGTTATATAATTTTTTTCGAAGTTGCTTTCGCCAAAAAATAAAAGGCGGAAACAATGTTATCATTTTTCCCGCCTTGGCAAAAATATAAAAAAAACAATTGCGAATAGTTCGAGTTTTTGCAATCCCGGCCGAAGCGATTAAAATAAGTTTTTTTGGTTTAATAATATTCAGCGCCACCGCTTTAATCGCAATCCGTCCGCCAAAAGAATGACCAATTAACGCATCAACTTGAATATTTAATTTATCAATAAAATCTTTTACAAATTGAACATAATTATCAAGATTCCATGTTGTTTGAGGCAATTCACTGTTACCAAAACCCGGCAAATCAATTCTGATAATTTTGCATTGCTGAGAAAGAATTGGAACAAGAGAATCAAATGAATGTAAATTATCTTTCCAGCCATGTAAAAATAATATCACTGGCCCCTCGCCTTCATCAGAATATTCTATCGCTATATTTTTGATTATTATTTTCATCTTTATTAAATTACTTTGAATTACGAAACGTAATTTAAAGAAACACCAAATTCAAAATTACAAATCCTACTCAGTTCACCCACTCACCTTTTGCTATCTAATTTAAATTCGTCTATCTATTTTTAAAAATTAATTTTTAAAAAATCCAAAAGGTGAGGGGTAAAAAATTAGAAATTTTATCATTAAAAATTTAATGAAAATTAGAAATTAAAAATTGAAAATTAAAACCAAACTTTTAACTTAAAACTATAACTTTGCACTTTGCACTTTAAACTTTTAACTATTTGTTATTTGGTGCTTAGGATTTAGGTCCGCCAGCTGGCGGATTGCATTTCATAATTCAAAATAATTAACTAATTTTCAAAATAGTATATTTTACTAATCCTTTGGGAGTTTTTACTTCTATTGAATCTCCCATTCTGTGTCCCATTAAAGCGTTTCCCAAAGGAGATTCGTTGGATATTTTTCCTTGAGAAGGGTTCGCTTCTTCGCTTCCGACAATAGAATATTTTTTAGTTTGCCCATTATATTTAATTTTAATTGTCGATCCAATTGAAACTATATTTTTATTTGCTGACTTTTGAACAATTGTCGCCCGTTCTATTGTATCTTCTAATTCAGCTATTTTCTTTTCTAATAAAGCTTGATCTTCTTTTGCTTCGCTATATTCCGCATTTTCTGATAAATCTCCCAAGTCTTTAGCATTAGAAATTTTCTCAGCCACCTGAGCCCGCCTAACTTCTTTTAAATATTTAAGCTCTTCAATTAATTCTTGAAGTTTTTCCTTTGAAATAAATTTTTGCATAAAACTAAACCCCTCACCTTTTGACAATTATCAAAAGATACTAAAAAAACTAAATTTTTTAACTTTGATATAAGACAAAAGGTGAGGGGTAAAAAATAAAAAATAAAAAATAAAAAATAAAATAAGCAAAAATTTTAAGAAAAATTTTTACACAAATATTCAATAAATTCTTGTCCCCCTGATAAGGGGGATTAAGAGGGTTTTCTTTTTTTCAAATCCCCCCCACCCCTCCCTCGATAAACTCGGGACAGGCTCTTTATTAAGGGGGCAAAAATACATTTTTCGATACAAAAAAATAAAAAATAAAAATAAAAAAAACATCTAATATCCAACTTCCAACTTCCAACTTCCAACTTCCATATTAACACAGATTGACGAAAAGATCAATAAAAATTATAATAATAAAAACAATAAAACAATAAAACAATATAAACACCTGACGTTTAACATTTGACAATTGACAAAAATTTTAAATCTTAAATCTTAAATCATAAATCGTAAATTTTTTATGCAATTAACTATTAAAGAAGTTGAGCATGTGGCAAAATTAGCTCAACTAAAATTAACAGACCAAGAAAAAGAGAAATTTACTAAACAACTTTCTTCTATTTTAGATTATGTAAAACAATTAGATGAGGTGGATACAAAAAATATAAAACCAATTAACCAAATAATTGGATTGCGAAATATAACAAGGAAAGATGAGATAAATAAAAAAGAAACAGAAAAATTATTGCAATGCGCGCCAAATGTGGAAGAAAGATATATTAAAATACCCTCGGTGTTTTAAAATTTATGAATTTAAACGAATTAACAATTAAACAAGCGCATGAGGGATTAGTGAAAAAAAATTTTTCTAGTGTTGAATTAACTCAAGCCTGCTTGGATCAAATTAAAAAAACTGATAAAAAAATTCATTCTTTTATTTTAATTACAAAAAAAGAAGCGCTAGAACAAGCAAAAAAAGTGGATAAAAAAATTGCTCAGAATGAACAAATTAAAGTTTTAGAAGGCATCCCAGCCGGAATAAAAGATTTACTTTGCGCCGAAGGAATAAAAACAACTGCTTGTTCTAAAATTTTAGAAAATTTTATTCCTCCATATGATTGTACTGTAATTAAAAAACTTAAAGAAAATGGATTGATTATCTTAGGAAAACAAAATTGCGATGAATTTGCCATGGGATCAAGCACAGAAAATTCAGCTTTTGGACCAACCTGCAATCCATGGGATTTAGAGCGAGTTCCAGGAGGAACCTCTGGAGGCCCAGCAGCCGCGGTAGCGGCAAATGAATCAATTTATTCTATTGGCACTGACACTGGCGGGAGTATTCGTCAACCAACCGCTTTTTGCGGAATCATTGGATTAAAACCAACTTATGGAAGAGTAAGTCGTTCGGGAATTATCGCTTATGTTTCTTCTTTTGAACAAACTGGTCCGATTACTAAAACAGTTGAGGATGCGGCTATTGTCCTTAATGCCATCGCTGGAAATGATAAATTAGATTCAACAACAAGCCCAAAAGATGTTCCAGACTATACTTTAAATTTAAATAAAGATATAAAAGGAATAAAAATAGGTTTGCCGCGAGAATTTTTTGAACAAAAAGAATTAGATCCAAAAATTAAAGAGTCAATTTATGAAGCGCTAAAAGTATTTGAAAAATTAGGCGCGAAAATTGAAGAAATGAGTTTGCCAATGACAAAATACGCGATTGCCGCGTATTACATTATTGCCAAAGCCGAAGCAAGCGCAAATTTAGCGCGATATGACGCCATAAGATATGGCGAAATCAAAAATCAAAAGCTTGTCCTGAGCGAAGTCGAGGGATCAAAAATCAAAAATTTATCAGATTATTATTTAACGGCCAGAGAAAGTGGATTTGGCGATGAAGTTAAAAGAAGCATTATGATGGGAACTTACACTTTATCAGCTGGGTATTATGACGCTTATTATTTAAAAGCGACAAAAATTCGAACCCTAATTAAACAAGAATATGATAAGGCTTTTGAAAAATACGACGCGCTTATTTGTCCAGTTTCGCCTATTTTACCTTTTAAAATTGGAGAAAAAGTAGAAGATCCTTTGACTATGTATTTAGTGGACGCTTTCACAGCGCCAGTAAATTTGGCCGGATTGCCTTCTTTAACTGTGCCGTGTGGAAAAATTAAAATGGAAAAAAGAGCGAAAGAATATATAATAGGAAATGGAGAAAGTTTGCCAACAGCTTTTCAAATTATCGGAAAACACTTTGACGAAGAAACTATTTTAAGAGTGGGACATAATTATGAAAAAGCAAAAAAAACACAAAAATAATGTTAACAAAAAAGATGGGCGGAGAATAATACTACTATATCAACATTCCTCACGATTGTATCAAGTATTGATACTTTTGAAAATCTTAAATCTTAAATTATTTCCATTGCTTCGTTTAAATTTTTTGCTTGAATAATTTCTGTTTCATTTTCTGTGGAGCGAATATTAGTTTGAGGAATAATTATTTTTTGAAATCCTAATTTTTTCGCCTCAATTATTCTTTTATCAATTTGTCCGACATTTCGAATCTCGCCACCCAAACCAACCTCGCCAAAAGCGACTAAATTTGAATCTATTGGTTTATTTTTAAAAGCGGAAACAATCGCTAAACAAACAGCTAAATCAATTGCTGGTTCTTCAACTTTAATCCCGCCGGCGATATTTAAATAAATATCTTGATTGCCTAAATTTAATTTGCAACGTCGAGTTAAAACTGTGGCTAAAAGTTGCAAACGGTTTAAATCAAAACCAGAAGCCCTTCTTTGCGGATAGCCAAAAATTGTTCGCGAAACCAAAGCTTGGACTTCGATTAAAAAAGCCCTTGAGCCTTCCATTGTCGCGGTGACAATAGAACCGGTTTCTTTTGTTGTTCTTTGAGATAAAAATTCTTTTGAAGGATTTTTAACTTCCATCAATCCTTTTTCTTTCATTTCAAAAACTCCGACTTCATTTGTTGAACCAAAACGATTTTTCGCTGTTCTTAAAAGACGGAAATAATGAAATTGATCGCCTTCTAAATATAAAACAGTGTCCACCAAATGTTCCAATGTTTTTGGTCCGGCAACCACGCCCTCTTTGGTTACATGACCAACAATAAAAATTGAAATATTATTTTTTTTAGCGACTTCTAAAAGTTTTACCGTGCAAACTCGCACTTGATTAATACTTCCGGCTTCGGATGGCAATTCTGAAAAACACATTGTTTGAATTGAATCAATAATAACGATTTGCGGTTTATATTTTTCAAACGTGGCGCAAATTATTTCAATATCTGTTTCGCCTAAAAAGCGCAATGTTTTTGATTTAATTTTTAAACGATCCATTCTTAATTTAATTTGCTCGGCCGATTCTTCGCCAGAAACATAAAACATTTGACCCATTTGACTGTCGCTCAGGGCAAACTCTTTGACAGCTGACATTTGACATTTTTCAACTATTTGTAAAACTAGGGTTGATTTTCCAATGCCCGGTTCGCCGCCTAATAAAATTAAACTGCCGGGAACAATTCCTCCGCCCAAAACTCGATCAAATTCTTCAATCCCTGTTTTTATTCTAATCATTTCTTTCCCTTCAATTTTACTAAAATCAATAATTTCTCCAATTTCTCTTTTAGATTTATTATTTTGATTTTTGATCCCTCGACTTCGCTCGGGACAAGCTTTTGATTTTTGATTTTCTGTTATGCTTCCCCATGTTCCACATTCATTACATCTCCCAGTCCATTTCAAAAACTGCGCCTCGCATTTTGAACAAACATAAATTGTTTCGGTTTTGTTATTTGACATATAAATTTGTTATTTATTATTTTTTTGAATTAAATTTTAATTATTGTAGGGGCACGATGCGTCGTGCCCCTACGATTGGTATAATTTGTCTTTTTCCCAATTATACGGATTGTTAATAATATATTCGCGAATTTTATTTACAGGAGTTACGCACTATTAATGTGCATTTGGCTAATATTAGCTAAAAATGAAAAATTAACAAAAATTCAATTTTCGCTAACTTTAGCCATTTTTTGATTAAACTGCGTAAGTCCTGATTTAATGATTTTTCATCACGAATAATATGTTCATAATAATTGCGTTGCCAAATTGATTTTTCAAATCGTGGAAATTTACCCAATTTTACATTGCGAATATATTCATTAGTTGATAATCGTTTAAACCATGAAATATATTGACCCAACCCATTATACAAATTTGTTATTTGCCGTAGGGGCGAAACTATGTTTTCGCCCTCTGTATTTTCACCATCCGTGTTTTTTATGTTTTCGTGATATTCATTATGAGGGCGATTACATAGAATCGCCCCTACGGAATTGTTATTTTGTATTATTATAATTCCATGTAAATGATTTGGCATCACAATGTTTTCATCCAATATAATGTTGTTAAATTTATTTTTTAATTCCATCCACCATTTTTTAATCATTTCTCCCGCATTATTTAAAATCATTTTTTCATTTTCAATTTTACCAAACAAACATTTCCATTTTGCGTACAAATTGTCACAAAATATGCCCCATTTTGGGAATAATCATATCCTTTTAAACGAATTGATTGACGATGATGTTTTTGTGGATCGTATTTCATATTTATTATAGAGGCGAAACTATGTTTTCGCCCTTTGTATGTGGGCGATTACATAGAATCACCCCTACGATTATTTTGAACAAACATAAATTGTTTCGATTTTGTTTTGTGGCATAAATTTTATTTAAAATTGACAAATTCGATTAGCACCCCATGGCCTCCAACTATGATTACTTTTATATATCTCACAAGCTTTATTAATATTAATTATATTATTTAAAGTAGCAGATTTACATTGGTTATAAAGTTCTGTTTTGCCATTTATTACATAACAATTTTTATATTGAGCCGTAAAAGGATGATTAAAAGCGCTTGGACAATTTAGCCCATTAATTTCATGAGCACTAATATTAATTTGAAATAGTCCGAATGAAACAACTCTTCTATTTGTCGTTTCGCATATATCGCTTCCACTAGGAATTGACTTGCCCTCACTTTCAATTTTACAAATACCTGCTGCTTGTTTCACAATCTCTGGTCCAAAATTATTAAAACAAGTTTTATTTAATTCTTCCACCGAACACGATCCCGATGATAATGGTTCACATTGAGTTCCATCAATTGTATATTTTTGTCCATGATATTCCAATTCTATCCTTTCAATCCCCCTTATATTCAAACTTTTTAAAATAACCAAATGGGGATTTATTAAAGATAAAATGGTATAAGTTGCCAAAGCTAACACTAAACCAAGAATCGCGTTGCCGATCATTTTTCTTGCCTCTCCCACTTTTTCTGAACTGCCAAAGGCCAACATCCATTTAATTCCAGCGAAAAAAATCATTAAAACAGCTAAAATCGCCGAGATAGCGACAAGAAATTCAAAAACCGCGCTAATATATCGGGCTAATAAATCGCTAACATTATCTTTGCTAACTGGCATTATTTTTCCAGCTTGAAATTCTGAACCGGGAATTGTAACACTAGGAATAAAATTTAAAGGATCTAATGGTTTTCTTTCTTCTTTCGGCTTTGTTTCTCCAAATTGAGGACAACCAACCACATTGGAACACAATCCTTTTTTAAAAGTACCAGCGCATTCTAAAAGTTTTTTATTGTCCACACAATTAATTTTTACCCCTCCTTCTATGGGAAGATAATTTACACAGCAACCTATTTCTTCTATTATTCCTTCTTTACATCCATTTACGCTTTTACAATCTTGATTAGGGAAAAAACAATCTTGACAATCTATTCTAATTTTTTCAACACAAGTAACATATGGGGCAACTGTTTTTTTACAACAACCCTTTACTTTACAAAAATCATAATTAGAACAAGAATTGGGACCTATCGGAGGATTTGGTGAACATATATTTTGATTTATTACCTCTTTGCAAGTATATTCATCATTTTTACATTCTGGATCAGCAAGGTGTATTTTTAGATCCTTAAAATTACAACAATTTATTGCTTCAACAGAAAAAATAGGAAAAAAAATAAATAAAAAAGAAGTCAAAAATAAAAGTGCGAATTTTTTAGTTGTTTGTTTTATCATAAAAATTAGCTTCTTAGAAATTAGCTTTTTAGCTTTTTAGACTTGAATTTACGATGCTTATAAATAAAGAATTAATTAAAAAATTAAATCATTGAAAATTGTTTGAAAATTGGTACTTGAAAATTGAAAATTATATTTTATGTTTTAATCTAAAAAGCTACAAGCTAAAAGCTAATTTATATGGTTGTGGATTTACAAACCACGCTTGATAATTTTTCCAGAAATTATAATTTCCATTATAAACATGCGGCGTATATTTATAAAGGCAAGCGGTTGCTTTATTAGAAAGAGAAACTTCAATTGGTTCCTTGCTTCCATTAGAAAGAAAAATTTTATCGCCAACTTTAGAAGTGACACCATTTATTTGAGGGCCAATTCCATTATTAAAATTTTTTTGAAGTGATGCAATAGAATAAGCGATTTGATTACCAACTCCACCAAGCTCTGCTTGAGATTTTGCCTGATTAAAACTATATAAACAGTTTGCCATAGTATCATTTTTGCCATAACCCAAAAGCCAAGCAAGTTTATTATTATCTGGCATTATGGTAATTCCGCTTTGTTCTTTTTGAATAGTTACTAAAATAACCTGCGGATTAATTTGATGCTCCTGGGCTTCTGCAAAAATTAATTCAGAAACTTTTTTTCCAGCATTTTCTTGAGAAACTTTTATTGAACTTTTTCCACCCTTATAACAAAAAGGAATTTCCATTTCTGTAGGAATAACATAATTTGCTAAATAACTTCCCTTTTCTTCTAAAAAAGTTTGGATTTCAGCAAGAGTCATTGAATTATAATTTGTGAAATCAGAATCAGAAATTAATTCATTTGGGTTAAAATTAGTCGCTTTTTTAAAATAATTTAAAAAATATTTCTCTGGCGTTTCATTGATAATCAAAAGCCGTTCTGTTTCCGGAGCATAATTTATTTCTAATGTTCCTTGAAATTTATTGGTATTAATACCAGCGCCGTCTTTATCTAATTGATAAGAACTATCATAATTTGTAATTTCTAAAATTCCTTCCGATTGTTTGTCTGGATAAAATCTTAAAAAAGAATCCGTGCCTAAAATTCTTTGTCCATTAATATTTAAAAAATATCTTTTAGTTTGAAAGTTAAATTCGATTTCACTTTCGCTTCCAGCTGGTTGACTAATTAATAAAAAGCCGTCTTTATCTTTAATTTCATATTTTTCATTTGAAACTATTTTAATTTTTTGTTTTACTTCTCCATTTGTTGGTTTGGTTTTATAAAATAAATTAAATCTTTTAGACTCTTCTTTTGGCTTAGGAATTCCTTTAACATTAATGGAAATTGTTATCACTCCTTTTCCTTCAACTAAAGTTAAATTATTAGCGACTAATCTAAATTTTTCCACATATTTTTTTGTTTCAAAAATAGTTGGGCTATGAAGAATAAATTTAAAAGTTCCAATTTCTCCCGGTTTAACTTTTTTTTCTTGCATTTTTGTTGCTTGAAAAGAATATGGCCAAGAAGAATGATAAAAAGTGCTTTCTCTTTCGCTTGGATCCGTTGTGTTTAAAGTAAGATAATTAAGGCCATTATTATACCAAGTGGCTGTTCCAGTATTTTTAAATTTAACTTCAAAAGAAATTTCTTTATTCGCTTCAATTTTAGTTGCAGAAAAACTTTGTTTTACTAAACTAGCTTGATAAGCGGGAGTTTTTTTAATTGCCGCAAAAGAAAAAGCAGGGAATAAAAAAATGACTGCTAAAAATAAGATAAAAAATATTGTTTTTTGTTTAAATTGATTTTTCATATATCCTATTTGTATCACATTTTAGGGGTTTGTCAAGATTGATAAATTGACTTTTTGTTTTTACAATAATAAAATAAGAAAACATTAAAACAAAAAAACAAAAAAAACACGAGAACACAAAAACACTAAAACACAAAAACAAAGAAACAAGAAAACAAAAAAACACAAAAACATAAAAACATAAAAACAAGAAAATACAAAAATAATTTTCAATTTCTAATTTCTATTAAATTTTCAATGATAAAATTTCTAAACGTTTATTTCTTATTATTTTTTGTTTTTAATTATTTTATTTAGTCATTCATACTTTAAATGCAAAGCAATTTTTGTTCTGTAAAAATTATTTAATGGGATAAATTGAAAATTGTAAAATTCAGGACTTACGCAGTTTAATCAAAAAATGGCTAAAGTTAGCGAAAATTGAATTTTTGTTAATTTTTCATTTTTAGCTAATATTAGCCAAATGCACATTAATAGTGCGTAACTCCTGAAATTAGAAATTTAATGAAAATTAGAAATTGAAAATTAGAAATTTTTTAATAAATTTATAAATTTAGTGACTGACTTTATCATTATAATTTCCTAAAAGCTAAAAGCTAAAAGCTAAAAGCTAATTTATGGCTGAAGAAGTAATTTTAAGATTTGATAATGTGTCGTTTGAATATTTATATAAAAAACCCATTTTGGATGAGGCTAGTTTTTGTGTTCGCAAGGGAGCGAAAATCACTTTGATGGGACAAAATGGAGCGGGCAAAAGCACTCTTTTTAATTTAATCCAAGGAGACCCTAAACCAAAAACGGGGAAAATATCCATTACCAACAATGCGACAATCGGCGCGGCAATGCAAACGATTGCCAGAGAGGATTTTAATTTAACTTTGGAAAAATATTTTGCCAAATCTTTTGAAATAACGCCAGCCAATCTTAAAAGTCAAATAAGCAAAGTTATGGAGGCTGTTAATCTAATTATTCCAACAGATAAAAAAGTAGGCGATCTTTCAGGCGGACAAAAAGCTAGATTATTATTAGCCTACGCCTTAATTAAAAATCCAGACATTTTATTGTTAGACGAACCAACAAACAATCTTGATCCAACAGGCATTGATCATTTAATCACATTTTTAATAATGTATGACAAAACTGTTATTGTTATATCTCATGACGCGGATTTTTTAAATTGTTTTACCGAAGGAGTTATTTATTTAGATATTTTTACTAAAAAAATTGAAACCTATGTCGGAGATTATTTTTCAGTGGTGGAAGAAATAAGCAAAAGAGTGGAAAGAGAAATCAAGAAAAACGTTCAATTAGAAAAACAAATTCAAGATCGCAAAGATAAGGTTAATTTTTTTGCGAATAAAGGCGGAAAAATGAGAAAATTGGCACAAAAATTGCGAAACGAAACAGAAGAGATGGAAGAAAATAAAGTGGACGTCAGAAGAGAGGATAAAACAATAAGAAATTTTATAATCCCGGCCCAGGACGTTGTTGGAAATATTGTCACAATAAAATCAGTAAAAATTATTAAGGATCATCAGCCAATAATTAAAAAAGTAGACAAAGCGCTTTTGAAAAATATGCATATGCTAATATCTGGTCCAAATGGAATTGGTAAAAGCACTTTATTGCGATCGCTTGTGGAAAATAAAAATGAAGAAACTAAAATATTAGACGGAGTTTGCGTTGGATATTACAGTCAAGATTTTGCAAATTTAAATTTTGATGATACTGTTTTTGATTCTTTAAAAAGTATTTTAGCTGAAGGCGTGGACGAACAAACAATGAGATCGGTTGCGGCTGGCTTTCTCATCACTGGCGATTTAATGGGACACAAAATATCACATTTATCCGAAGGACAAAAAGGATTATTGTCTTTCGCCAGATTAGTATTAATGAAACCCGGACTTTTAATTTTAGACGAACCGACAAATCATATTAATTTTAGACACATTCCTGTGATTGCCAAAGCGCTTAATGAATATAAAGGAGCAATGATTCTAATCAGTCACATGCCCGAATTTGCGGAAAAAATAAAAATGAACGAATATTTGGATTTGGGAAAAATCTAAAAAGAAAAATTTTATTTATTTTATGTTAAAAGAATATCAAACTAAAAGAAAATTTAATCAAACGTCTGAACCCAAAGGTAATTTGCCAGCGAATGGGCAAATCCCACTAATGGGTGGAGAAAAAATAGAAAAAAGATTTGTTGTCCATAAACATCAAGCTTCGCATCTTCATTATGATTTTAGATTAGAAATGGAAGGTGCTTTAAAATCTTGGGCGATTCCAAAAGGAATTCCAGAAAAAGAAAAAATAAAACATTTAGCCATTCAGGTGGAAGATCATCCAATTGATTATATTAATTTTGAAGGAGAAATTCCAAAAGGAAATTACGGAGCTGGCAAAGTTGAAATTTGGGACAAGGGAACTTATAAAATAATCAAGGAGCAAATTGATAAAATAACCGGGAGAATAAAATCGATTCACATTGAATTAAACGGTAAAAAATTAAAAGGAAAGTATATTTTGATTTATTATAAAGAAAATCAGTGGTTAATCCAAAAAATTTAATAATTTTGTTTGTAACTACTCACAATTGTTTTTTTAAAAAATCATCCACTTTTGTCATCCCGACCGAAGAGAGTGAGTCTGCGAACGAACGAAGTGGAGGGATCTAATTTTTTATTATCTTAAATCAAAAAACCTTAATTACAATTACGAAACGCAAAATAACCCATGTTTGTCATTGCGAGTGCATCCGAAGCAATCTATATTTCAGACTTAATTATAAGATTGCTTCGTCGGCTGCACTCCTCGCAATGACGAAAAAATCACATTTTGTAATTCAAAGTAATTAGATCCCTCCACGAGAAAGCACGGTCGGGATGACAGACAGGGTGCGGGAATTAAAAAAGAGTGGATTGTGAGCAATTACTTTTGTTTGCTTTTTTTTATTATTTATTATAAAATATAAAATATGAAATTTTTAAATATTCTACAATTTATTGTCTCTCTTTTGTTGATAATTAGTATTTTGCTTCAAAGCAAAGGAAGCGGATTAGGCGCGGCTTTTGGCGGTGGGGGAGAAAATATTTATCAAACTAAACGAGGAATAGAAAAATCTTTATTTATTTTTACTATCATTCTCTCTATTTTATTTCTCGGACTTGGGATAGTGAATATTGTATTGATTAAATAATGCATAGTATCGGAAAGTATATTTTGTATTAAACCCCAATAACTAAATCACAATACCCAATCAAACTATAAACCCTAATTGTATTTTGTTTGGGATTTAGAATTTTGTAATCCACCAGCTGGCGGACTTACATTTTGTTTATTTTATTGTTATAGTATCGGAATTTCAATATTTTATTTTTATTTTTTCACCCAAATTTTATTTTGCGGGTGAAATCAGTTTACTAATTATTTTGAATCACGAAACTCCTGAATTTTCCCCCTCCATGATGGGAGGGGTTAGGGGAGGGTGAGGAAAACATAACATTTAAACACCCTCTCCTTAATCCTCCCCCATCAAGGGGGGGGAGATGTGGTATTTCGTAAATTAGTAAACCGATTTTTTATTTTTTTATTTTAAATATATGGAAGAAGAAAAAATCAACACCGCCATTGACAACAATGCCAGTGATAATAGTGGCAGTAATAAAAAGGTAAAACTGCTAATAGTAGTCGGGGGCGTTATTTTAGCGCTCATTATAGTTGGCGTCTCAATGTTTTTATTAAAGGAAAAAAGGGCCAAAGAAGAAATCGCTTATTCTCAAAAAATTAAAGAAAAAGCGATAAATTATATCAATAAAAATGTGTTAGGAGAAAAAGCGACAGCTGAAATAACAAATATTTCAAAAGATCGCGATCTTTACAAAATAAAACTTAAAATACAAGCCAATGAATATGATTCTTATATCAGCAAAGATGGAAGTCTTTTATTTCCTCAAGTTGTCGACTTAAACGCTTCGACAACCCCAGAGGAAAAACCTGACGCAAAGGCTGGAGAAAATACTAATGAAAAAAGCACTATTGGAGATTTTAAAGTAACTAAAAATGAAGTTTGTCAAGAAAATGGGAAACCAATT
This sequence comes from Candidatus Kuenenbacteria bacterium, assembly GCA_016209005.1. GTDB lineage: Bacteria > Patescibacteriota > Patescibacteriia > UBA2591 > PGYQ01 > PGYQ01. The sequence goes on along the minus strand of JACQWZ010000116.1, from coordinate 4,507 downwards.
ATTTATTTCTTTGGCTCAACTGGATGTCCTCATTGCGTTTGGGAAAAACCAGTTGTGGAAAAAGTTTTAAATAATTTTAAAGATTTAGTTTCTTTTCATAAAAATATAGATTCTCAAAAAGATATGGATGTTTTTTTAAAATATAGCGAGGGAGGAATTCCCGCTTTGGTTTTAGGATGCAAGTATTATCGCGTTGGTTCTGGCGAACAATCTGGTGAAGAAAATGAAACAAAAAATTTAACCGCTCTAATTTGCAAATTAACCAACAATCAACCATCGGCAATTTGTGAACCAGTTAAGGATTTAGGGGGAGAATAATTACTTTGAATTACGAAATTCAAAGTAAATCCAAAATCTAAAGCACCAAATCCCAAATAAATCACAAATCCAAATATTCAAAATCTAAAACGTTTTAAACTAGTGTTTAGAAATTTTATCATTGAAAATTGATTAGAAATTAGAAATTAAAAATTAGAAATTACAAAAATTTTTCTTAAATCCCTCACCTTTTGTTAGTTAATTTAAATTCATTTAATTATTTTTAAAAAATAGTTAAAAAAATCCAAAAGGTGAGGGATAAAATTTTTGCCTATTCCTTGTGTCTTCTTTTTTAAATACAAAATTAAAATCTGCTATTCAACGACCTAAAAGTTCTAAACAAAAACTTCAGATTTGGAATTTAATAAAAAATTTACAATCTCGGCAACTGCCAAATTTTAAACAGTTTAAATATTTGGCGCGTTTTTTAACCAAAAAAGAAAAATGGATTATTAAAGGATTGTCTGTTTTAATTATTTTTTGTTTATTATTTTTATTTGTCAGATTATATTTTTCTCAAACCATAGAAATTCCAAAAAATGGCGGAGAATATGCCGAAGGATTAGTTGGAACTCCTCAATATATCAATCCAATTTTAGCCCCGGTAAACGATGTTGATTTGGATATTTCTCAATTGGTTTTTTCCGGTCTTTTAAAATATAACGAAAAACAAGAACTTGTCCCTGATTTAGCTGAAAAATATGAGATTAGCAAGGATCAAAAACAATATACTTTTTTTCTTCGAAAAAATATATTGTGGCAAGATAAAAAAAAATTTAACGCCGATGATATAATTTTTACCATTCAAAGCATTAAAGATCCTGAATTTAAAAGTCCTCTTTTAAAAAATTTTGAAGGAGTTAAAATTGAAAAAATAAATGACTACGCTGTTAAATTTATATTAGAAAAACCTTTTACTCCTTTTTTATCAAGTCTTCTCATGGGAATTATTCCGACTCATCTTTGGAGCGATATTCCCTCTAATCAAGCCAATTTGGCTATTTATAATTTAAAACCGATTGGCACGGGTCCATTTCAATTTCATTCTTTAATTAAAGATCAAAAGGGTCTTATCCAGTCTTATGTTTTAAAAAGAAACCCTTTTTATTACGGAAAGAAAAGTTATTTAAACAAAATTATTTTTAAATTTTATCCGGATTTTAAAAAAGCCATTTTAGATTTAAAAACAAAAAAAATCAATGGTTTAAATTATTTGCCTAAAGATTTTTTATCCAAAGAATTAAATAAAACAATTTCTCAAAAAGATTTTATTTTTTACCCTCTTTATTTGCCGCAATATATGGCGGTTTTTTTGAATCAACAAAAAAACCCATTGCTTAAAGAAAAATCTATCCGCGAGGCGTTAGCTTTGTCTTTAGACAGGCAAAGAATTATAGATGAAGCTTTGGATCAAGGGGGTAAAATTATTAATGGTCCAATTTTAAAAAATCAAGTTGGTTATAATTCTGAAATTAAAAAATATAATTATAACCTTGAAAAAGCTAAACAACTTTTAGATGACGCGGGCTGGAAATTAAAAAAGGAAGAAGATAAAAAAAAGAATGAGATAAAAGGAGATTCAAAAATTGAAATCAAAAAAGCTGATGAAAATATCGCGAATTTTTTTCTTTATAAAAAAAATAAAGAATTAAAAATTATTTTAACTACCGTTGATCAATCTGAAAATATAAAAGTCGCGAAAATGATCCAAACGTTTTGGCAAGACATTGGAATAAAAGTTGATTTAGAAATTATTGATCCCAAGGATATTCAAAAAGAAACGATTGAATCAAGAAATTATGAAGCTTTATTTTATGGCAATAATGTAGGTTTTGATCCAGACCCATATCCTTTTTGGCATTCTTCTCAAGCTCAACATCCCGGTCTTAATTTAACTCTTTATTCTAATAAACAAGCGGATCAACTTTTAGAAGAGGCTCGAAAAATCAGCGATTTAAAACAACGCGAAGTAAAATATTTTAAATTTCAAAATATTTTAATAGAAGATTTGCCAGCTATTTTTCTTTATAATTCCACTCATGCCTATATAATTGATAAAAAAATAAAAGGTTTTGATATCCAACAAATTATTAATCCATCAGATCGTTTTATTAGAATTGAAAATTGGTATTTGAAGACAAAAAGAAAATTTAAATGAGGGTGAGTGATGGAATTGGTAGACATGCAACGTTCAGGGCGTTGTCCCGTTTACGGGATGAGAGTTCAAATCTCTCCTCGCCCATTAATTAGCTTGTAGCTTGTAGTTTTAGGAATTATGAATTCAGGAAAAATAAAGTTAAAATATTTATGCAAAAATTTAAAATTTTAATCACAAATCTTTCCACTAGAGGTGAATCCGCCTTCGGCGGAAAATCTTAAATCTTAAATCTTAAATTATTTCTTGTGCATAAAAAAGTAGAAAAATTAATTAGGCTTTCAAGAGAAGTTATAAAAGACGCTTCTTTGGAAAATGGAGCGATTGTTGCCGCAAATACGGATAAAGCTTATTATTCTAGAGAGGCGGCAAATTATCGCTGGGTTTGGCCAAGGGATAGCGCTTTTATTTGCGTGGCGGCTGATATTTTAAAAATTCCTATTCAGGAACCTTTTTTTAATTGGCTTTATAAACGGCCGCAAGATTTTAAAAAATATAAATGTTTATACGCTAATTATGCGACGAACGGCCGATTTGGCAGTATGGGAAACGCGTTTCAGCCCGACCAAGCCGGAACTATTCTTTGGGCTATTTATTATCATTATAAAAATAATTTAAAAAACGCTTTAAAATTTAAAGACCTAATTGAAAAATTGGCCAATGGACTATGCTCTAATTGGGAAGGGAAATTTTTTATTCCTAACACTGTGGATATTTGGGAAGAAAATAAACGTCAAACTTCCACCAGAGTAGAAAATAATCACACTTATACTTTGGCTGCTTGCGCTAGGGGACTTTTATTGGCTTATGAAATTATTCCTACTCAAATTTGGAAAGAAACAGCAACACAAATGTTTTCTGAAATCGAAGAATCTTACAACATCATACATGGATATTTTTATCGAAATCATGGCAAAATAAGCGATTTAAATATTGACGCTTCTTTATTGGGTTTGGTTTGGCCATTTGAAATTTATCAAGCGAATGATCAAAAAATAATTAACACAATAAAAAAAATGGAAGAAAAAATTGTGGTTAATTGCGGAGTTCATCGTTTTGAATATGATTATTTTGACAGTGAAGGTTCGGCGCAAGAGGGCGGTGGCGCTTGGCCTTTATTAAATTTTTGGATATCAATATATTGGAGTATTAAAGGAGATAAAGAAGAGGCGGAAAAATATTATAATTGGGTTTTAGACCGAATAGATAAATTTGACGATTATTTACCAGAACAAATTTTTCCAGACTTTAGAGTCGGAATTTATCCTTTAGTTTGGACTCACGCGATGTTTGTTATTGCGAGTAAATATTTGGGGTACATAGAAAATTAAAAAACAATTAACAATCAACAATTAACAATAAAACAAATTAGAAAATTTTAAATTTTAAATTTTAAATCAATTTTAAATTTTAAATTTTAAATTTTTTAAAAAAAAGTTTGTCATTCCGACCAAAGAGAGTGAGTCTTCGAACGAACGAAGTGGAGGAATCTCTTGATTTTAAATGACAAATTTCCAATGACAAATGACAAATCAATGTCAAATGATTAAATGTCAAAATAAAATAAATTTAAAATCTAAAATTCAATTTTTTTGTTTGAAAATTTTGTTATTGAAAATTGATTGAAAATTGAAAATTGAGATTTGAAAATTTTTTAATGTTATATTGTTTTATTATGAACACTAAAATTAAAATCTGCCAGAATTGTTCTCGTGATTTTCAAATAGAACCCGAGGATTTTTTATTTTACGAAAAAATCAATGTTCCCGCGCCAACTTTTTGTCCAGAGTGTCGTCACCAGAGACGATTAGTTCCTAGAAATGAAAGATCTCTTTATAAAAGAAAATGCGATCTTTGTCAAAAAGAAATAATCGCAATTTATAATGATAAAGATCCTTTTCCTGTTTATTGTTATAACTGTTGGTGGTCTGATAAATGGAATCCATTTGATTATGGACGTGATTATGATTTTTTAAAATCGTTTTTTGGACAGTACAAAGCACTGCAGAATGTCGTACCTAGACTTGCTCTTCA